>NZ_WVTE01000011.1:0-73431 GCF_009939605.1 Rhodococcus sp. YH1
GTCACCATCGACGCGCCGCCCGAGCAGGTCTGGCCGTGGCTGGTGCAGATGGGCTGGGACCGCGGTGGGTGGTACTCCTGGGATCACCTGGACAATGCCGGTCGCCCGAGCGCCCGGGAAGTGCATCCGGAATGGCAGGACATCCGGCCCGGCGACCAGCTGAAGTACTGGGCGCCCGGCGCGGGACCGATGGACGCGTACAAGGTCGCGCGGATCGAGCCGAACCGTTTCCTCGGGCTGTACGGGCTGATCGATCTGCGGGGCCGCACCCTCGACCCCGGGCAGCCGCGACCGTCCGGCTATCTGGAAGGACTGTGGGGCTTCCAGCTGAAGGAGCTGCCCGGCGGGCGCACCCGCCTCGTCATCAGCGGATATCAGGCGGGCCGACCGCGATGGATTACGCGCCTCGTCTACTCCGGAATCTTCCCCCCGGTCGTGTGGATCATGCAGGCGCGCATGCTGGTGGTCCTCAAAAGAAGAATCGAAAATAACTCGCGGGCAACAGATTCGAACACGGCGACAGGAGAGGCGCGAGGACGCGACTCGCGTGGTCCTTCGTCGGCGGTGGTGAAATGGCGCGGCAGCCTGCACCGCGTCCGGCCCGGCCGGGTCCCGATCCGGGACACCTCCCTCTACGTCGACGTGGTCGGGCAGGGACCTCCGTTGGTGGTCATGCACGGCGGACCGTCGGCGGACATGTGGACGATGCAAGCCTTCCGGCAGTGCGCGGACCGGTTCACGTTGGTGTTCTACGACCACCGCTGCAACGGGCGCTCGATCGGTGCACCCGTCGAAACGATGACGTGGGAGAACCTCACCGCGGATGCCGACGCCCTGCGCGAGAGTCTCGGTTTCGAGCGGTGGGCGGTGCTCGGGCATTCGTTCGGCGGGCAGGTCGCGCTCGAGTACGCTCTGCGCTACCCCGAGCGGGTCTCGCATCTCGTGCTGCTCGACACCGGCGCCGACAGTCACTGGGAGCGCCAGAACGTTCCGAAGGTGCTCCTCGAACGCGGCTACAGCCGGGAGAAGGCGGAGCTGGCGCGGCGGTGGTTCACCGGCGAGTTCACTCCCCGCGAGTACTTCCCGATCTTCGCGCAGATCGGGGACGCATACTTCTACCGTTCCGGCCTCGACATACTGGCTCGCGAGCTGAGCAGCGGAGCGTGGCGTTCGAGGCTGCGGCCGGCGCCGCTCATCTTCGCCGGCCGGCATCTGCTGAAGGACTGGACGGTCACCGATCGTCTCGGTGGGATCACCGCGCCCACGCTCGTCGTGGCCGGGCGCGAGGACTTCGTGTTCCCGCCGGAGTGCCAGCGGGAGCTGGCCGCCGGCATTCCCGGTGCGCGCCTTCGGATCATCGACCGGGCCGGGCACAACCCGCACGACGAGCAGACGGCCGAGGTCGTGCGGGCACTCGAAGACTTCCTGGGTGCCGACATTTCCGCCGGATAGATCGCGCGCCTCGGTTGTGGCGTAGGTGAACGTGCCGCGGCGCAGGACGCTTCGAGGAGACGGACGCCCTGCGGGCGACTGTCCTCGACCGAGCGGAGACCCTACGGGTCCCTGAGTCTTTCGGCCCCTTCCCCAACGCTGCCCGGTCGCCATACCCCGATAGACCTTCTCGGCCAGCACTTTCGGCCCCACGTCGCGGGCGACGTGCGGCTGTGCTGGACCCGAACGAACGTGTCGACCCGCGCGATCAGGTGCCCCGCCACCAGCTACGGGGACAAAGGTACTGGTGCCCAGTCGGTTTCGAGCACGACGAAGTCGCGCTCGCAGCGTCCGTGCGCTGACGTCGGACCACGGGAGAGTAGCGACGTGGACCGGTGTGTCTCGGTTACCGTTGCGCACACCGGGAACAGCGATGCACGACGAGCCCCTCGAAGCCGAGGGGCTCGTGCGTCAGGACGTCGACCGGGCGCGGCGGTGTGAGATCGGCGCGACGGAACGTGCGCGCGGTTGCGGATACACGCCCCTGCCGGGCGTGTGGATAGACTCCACCCTACGGTGCATGACAGCTCTTTCTGTCGTGTGCCCAGACCCCGGTGCGGTGCTGCAACACCTGCCGGGGTCGACCTGTTTTCAGGCCAATGGAGGGATGGTGGCACGGCCGACGCGTGCCGTCAACTCGAACGCGCGTTCGGATTCTGGGGCGCGCGTGGCGAAATCCGAAGAGAGGCCGGCGCGTCGAGCACGCCCGAGGTGGGACGCCCGGCGATGGTAGGGCGTGGCGTCAATTTTCCGATATGTCCTTCTTGTCGTCGGCGGGTTCACTGCGGGGCTGGTGCTGGCTGCCCCGAGCGTCGACACCTATCCCTTGGCCGACGGGTTGCTGCCCGGCCCGGTGTTCACCTCCGATGTCGCTGCCGCCGGAGCCGGAGGGCTCGCGGCACTGGCCGTGGCGACAGCGATTCGCCGGCGCGTGCTCGCGACCGCCCTGGTCGGCGCGATGGTCGTGGCCGTCGTCGCGCTGCCGGGAGGGTGGCGGTTCGACATGTACGTCGCGACGATCGGTGCGGGCCTGACTCCATGCGCGGATACTTCACCGAATCGGACGGCACGTACCTTCCCACGAAGTACGCCGTCAGCCCCTGGTCGTCGACGATGCTGGCCGGACCGTGCGTGACCGGCCTGCTCGCCCGGGAACTCGACAAGGACCACGGTCCCGACGGGTTCGTCCCCGCCCGGCTCACCGTCGACCTGTTCAGGCCGGTGCAGAACGCGCCCGTCCGGTTCGAGACGACCCGCGTGCGAGACGGCAACCGCATCCGCGTCGCCGACGCCTACCTGATCCAGGGCGACGACGTCACCGCCCGCGGGACCGTCGTCTACCTGCGCCCATCCGAGCAGCCGCCGGGCACCGTCTGGACCCGTGACGAGCACCCGACGCCGCCCGCCGAAGCACTCGACGGCCCGGAGGCGGGATTCGCACCCACCTGGTTCGGCAGCGACGCGCACCCTGAGGGCTGGTCGCAGGTGCGGTCCGAGCATCAGAACGCGAGCCGGAAACGCATGTGGTCCCGGCAGATTCCGGTGATCGTGGGGGAGGAGATGTCGCCGTTCGTGCGGACCGCGGTCGTCGGCGAGGGCACCAGTTTCATGGCCAACTGGAGCGACGAGGGCGTCGGCTTCATCAACGGCGACCTCACGCTGACCCTCTCGCGGCTGCCCGTCGGCACCGAGGTCGGCGTCGAAGCCGATCACCACCTCAGCGCCGCCGGCGTCGCGGTGGGCACCTCGGTGCTGTTCGACCGGTTCGGTCCGTTCGGGACGGGCGCCGTCACATGCCTGGCGAACGCTCGTCGTCAGGTGAACTTCGGTTGAGCGGCACTGTGCCGAGCGCGCAGTTCTCGTGGACGTTGCCCGGCGTGTCGTCACGAGAACTGCACATCCGAGCGAACCCGTGACTCCCCGCGGGGCATGGGCCGCGTCCGGCCCACATCGCTTCAAGCGATAACAAAATCTGTTATCGTGATGTCGTGGCCGTCGGCTTCGGTGACTTCGTTCGCATCCGGCGGGGGATTCTGAGTCTCTCGCAGCGGGAGCTCGCCGAGCGCTCCGGCATCAAGCAGCCTCTGATCGCCGCAATCGAGACCGGACGACGGCAGCCGTCCGAGCCGGCCCGTTCGGCGCTGACGGCAGCCCTGCCCGTTCGCCCCTCCGAGGCTCTGGCAGCCCGACGTGAAGAAGTGCGCGAACTCTTCGCCGAGGCGGGACTGCCGAACCCGAGGGTGTTCGGATCTGTGGCGCGCGGCGACGACGACTTCGCCTCGGATATCGACCTCATCGTGGATTTCAGCGATCGCCACGACATCGTCGACCTCCTCGGGTTGCAGCAAGCATTGGAAGACCTGCTCACCGTGCGGGTCGAGATCGTCGACGGGCGAGCCGGGGGGCGCGTGGGGGACCGGGCCCGGGAGGAAGCCGTGGCGCTGTGACATCGGAGAAGCTGTGACGTCGGAGGAGAATGCGGACGAGCGTGTTCGCCGTCGTTTACAGGACCTTGCCGACTTCGCGGCGGATGCCGCCTACACGGTGGGACTCGGTCTGGATGCCTACCTGGAGGACAGTCCCTACGGGCGCGTGCTGCGGAACAACGGTCGGCACATCCTGATCCAGGTGGCCACGGTCGTCGAGAAGCTGCCGGAGACGTTCAAGTCCGAGTTCCCCGGCGTCGACTGGGTGGCGATCGGACGGATGCGAAACCTGATCGCGCACCACTACGACAAGGTGAACGACCGTCTCGTCTACTCCGCCTTGGCGACCCGGATCCCCGAACTGAGCGCCACGCTGGGGCTGGGGCACTGAGCTCGGTTCTCCTCCGCTCACCTCGCAGGCTGGACAACGCCGGACATCGACAACCGTCGCTTTCGTTGTCGATGTCCGGAGCAGGTGTGGAGGGACGGGCGTAACGCCCTGAGGCGCGACAGGACGCCGAAGCGTGCGGCTGTCGTCGTCGCTACGGCGCCCCGAACCCGTAGGTGAAACTGCCCGTCGTCCAGTTCATCGTCGCGTGGTACTTGTACCCGCTCATCGTGCCGTCGCCGTTGTCCTCGGTCGCGACGAAGCATTCGAACACCGTCGTCGTCTCGGTGAGGTTGTCGGTGGACCCGCCGTTGACGGGTGAGCAGGTCACCTCGATCACCGGCCCGCCGAACATTCCGTTGTCGATGTGCTTGCTCGCCATCTGCTCCACACTCGACTCGATCTCAGAGACGGATCGCGCGCGGGAGGCGCGCTCGGCGTTGTCGCGCTGCTGCTGCGCCGCCTTCTCGGCGGCCAGGCGTTCCGCTTCGCGCTGTGCAGCTTCCTCTGCCGCCGCAACCTGCGCCGCAACCTGGGCGTCGTGATTCAGCTTCCAGGTGAACGCCCCACCACCCACGGCGAGCAGCAGAATTGCCAGCACGATCAGGAGCGGCTTCTTCCTGATTCGGCGCTTCTTGCCGTCGACGGCGCCGGAACCGGGGAAGTCCAGCCACCGGGTGCCGTCCCAGTAACGTTGTCCCCCGTTCGGATCGGGGTACCAGCCGGCGGGTGCGGGCGTCTTGTCGTCCGACATCGTCATGCCCTTCTTGGAAGTTGGGAGCGCCGGAACGAGCGAATGTGTCGTTCCGTCGATCTGAGGAGGTGAGCGATACATTCGCTCGCTCCGAAGGTGGGAAATTCCGGTGCGCCCGACCCCTCGCGGGCGCACCGGCCCCGGGGACGTCACCGCAGGGAGACGGTGACTCCGCCGGAGAACATGGAGTCGTGCAGTTCGATCGAGGCGGGAACCGCATCGACCGGCATGTCGAACACGACCGGCATCGTGACGGTGTTGCCGGGGTTGATCTCGTCCCAGAACGCGACGTCGAGCAGGCCGTGGACGTGGTCACCACCGCCGGATCCACCGACGCGATCTCCGAGAATCGCGCCGTGCACGCATACCTCACCGAAGGCTTGCGCAAGATCAACTATGTCGACGACAGCGGCGTGGAGGTCACACCCACGATCCGCCTGATTTCCGTGGACCCGGACGACAACGACTGGCTCGCCGCGCGTCAGGTGACCGTTATCCGCGGCGACCACGAGCGCCGCTTCGACGTGGTTCTGTACCTCAACGGGATGCCTGTCGCGGTGATCGAACTGAAGAACGCCGGCAGCGAGCATGCCGGGCTCAACGGTGCCCACGCCCAGCTGCACACCTACCTACGGGAGTTCCCGCTCGCGTTCCGCTTCGCCGTCGTCGCGCTCGTCTCCGACGGCATCACCGCCAAGTACGGGACGCCCTTCACCCCGTACGAACACTTCTCCCCCTGGAACGTCGACGACGACGGCCGCCCGATCGAACCCACCGGCGACCACACCGCCCTCGACGTCGCCCTGTACGGGCTGTTCAACCTCGAACGGTTCCTGCAGCTCGTACGCGACTTCACGGCGTTCGATCAGAGCGAGGGCGGGCTGATCAAGCGCATCGCCAAACCGCACCAGTACTTCGCCGTCACCAAAGCCGTCGCGTCGACCGTGCACGCCGTCGATTCCGAGGGCAAAGCGGGCGTCGTCTGGCATACCCAGGGCTCCGGCAAGTCGATGGAAATGGAGCTGTACGCGAACCAGGTGATCCGCCACCCCCGGCTCGCCAACCCGACCGTCGTCGTCATCACCGACCGCAACGAACTCGACGGCCAGCTCTACGAGACGTTTCTGCGCTCCCAGCTGCTGCCCGAGAAGCCGCGGCAGATCCGGCGCCGTGACGAACTCCGACAGGAACTGTCCGGCCGGACAACCGGCGGGATCTACTTCACGACCCTGCAGAAATTCGGGCGCAGCCGTGACGAACGCGAATCCGGCCACAGCCACCCCCTCCTCTCGGCCCGGCGCAACATCATCGTCATCGTCGACGAGGCGCACCGCAGCCACTACGACAACCTCGACGGCTACGCGCGTCACCTGCGCGACGCGCTGCCGCACGCGACCCTCATCGCCTTCACCGGCACGCCTGTCTCGTTCGAGGACCGGGACACCCGGGCGGTGTTCGGCGACTACATCGACGTCTACGACCTCACCCGTGCGGTCGAGGACGGCGCCACCGTCCCGGTCCACTTCGAAAGCCGGCTGGTCAAGGTCGCGTTCGCCGGCGACGTGACCGAGGAGCAGATCGACGCGTCCGCCGACGAACTCACCATCGGACTCGACGACACCGACCGCGACCGCATCGAGAAGTCCGTCGCGGTCGTCAACGCCGTCTACGGCGCGCCGGCCCGGCTGCACAAGCTCGCCGCCGACCTCGTCGAACACTGGGAGAGTCGCCGCGAGCAGATGGCCAAATTCGTCGGGTCCGACGACAACCCCACCGCGCCCGGCAAGGCCCTGATCGTGTGCGCGACCCGCGAGATCTGCGCCAATCTCTACGACGAGATCGTCGCACTGCGCCCGGATTGGCACTCGGGCGAGATCTCCAGCGGGCGAATCAAAGTCGTCTACTCGGGAACCGCGGCCGATCAGCCGCCGATCGACAGGCATGTGCGCCGCGACTCGGCGAACGCCGCGATCAAGAAGCGGCTCAAGGACATCGACGACGAGCTCGAAATCGTCATCGTCAAGGACATGCTCCTCACCGGCTTCGATGCGCCGCCGCTGAACACTCTCTATCTCGACCGGCCGTTGAAGGGTGCGCTGCTCATGCAGGCCCTCGCCCGGGTCAACCGCACCTTCCGCGGCAAACGCGACGGGCTGCTCGTGGCCTACGCGCCCGTCGCCGACAACCTCGCCGAGGCGCTGGCCGAGTACACGGCGACGGATCAGGAGACCAAACCGCTGGGCCGGCCGATCGAGGAGTCCGTCGACGCCGTCAAGAACCTGCTCACGGTGCTCGTGAACATGCTGCACGGTTTCGACTGGCGGTCGCGCCTCCGGTCCGCCACCGGACCGCGTGGCTATATCGAAGCCGTGCTCGCCACCGTGAACTACCTGGGCGACCCGAAGCTTCCGGAGAACCGGGTGCCGGAAGGGGACGAGACCCTGGCGGCCCGCTTCCGGAAATTCTCCTCCCAACTGTCCCGCGCCTGGGCGATCTGCGGCACTCATCCCGATCTGGGAGGGCTGGCCGCCGACGCGAAGTTCTTCGAGGAAGTCCGCGTCTACATGGCGAAGTTCGACGCCGAGGATCGGCAGGCGCGGGGGCTCGCTGTTCCGGAGGACGTGCGGCGTGCCTTGCGTCAGCTCATGGCCGCCTCGGTCGGATCCGGCGAGGTACTCGACATCTACGGCGCCGCCGGCATTCCGCGACCGTCGCTCACCGAACTCAATGCGGAATTCCTGGCACGGGCCGAACATGCGAAGAACCCGAACCTCGCGATCGAGGCGCTCCGCAAGCTCATCAACGAGGAAGCGCGAAAGGTTGCACGGCACAATCTGGTACGTCAGCGAGCGTTCTCACAACGTCTGCAGGAACTGATGAACAAGTACACCAACTCGCAGCTCACCTCCGCGGAGGTGATCGCCGCGCTGGTCGAGGTCGCGCAGGAGGTGCAGGCCGAGGGCGACCGCGGCCGCCGCTTCGATCCGCCGCTGGACTGGCACGAACTCGCCTTCTACGACGCCGTGGCCCAGAACGAATCCGCCGTCACCGAGCAGGGCGACGACGTGCTCGCCCAGATCGCCCGGGAACTCGTCGCTGTCATGCGTCGCGACGTCAGGACCGACTGGCGCGTGCGGGCGGACGTCAAGGCCAAGTTGCGCTCGCAGATCAAGCGGTTGCTCACGCGGTACAAGTACCCGCCGGACCGGCAGGCAGGCGCGATCAAGCTGGTGCTCGAACAGATGGAGTCGATCGCGCCGACGATGGCCGCGTGAGTGTGCACGCGTCTCGCGTGAGGCAGATGCGGGCACGAACCCCCACGTCCCTGCCAATACCGCAGTGGCGAAGTGGCCGCTCGGGGCGAGGCCGTCGGATCACCGCGTCGACCCGTCAGGGTCGTGTGTTCCCCGGATCGATGGGCTGCCCGAGACCGGTGGCACGCCCGGTTCGGTCGCGTTGCAGTTGCCATGTCACCTGGTAGGCCATCCGTCCCACACCACCTTCGCGCACATAGGCTTTCGCGCGCATCACCAGTACGAACGGGCTGCCCTGGATGCCCGTGAACTGGCGTTGTTCCAGGCCGACGACGGCGGAGTCGACCGCGAGGATCGCGCCCGTATCTCGAACGTGCAGGCTCGTCATCGAGGCGCTCACCATCGGCACGGCCACATCCTGGCGGGTGAACGTCTGGATGGTGTCGTCGGCGTAGGGGACGAACGAGAGGATGTCGACATGCTGGCCGCTGTCCTCGGCCGACAGATCGAACATGAGCCATCCGGAATGGATCATCAGCAGACCATTCGTGCCGGCATCGATCATGTAGGGCACTCGGAGGTGTTGGACAGCATCGATGTCGCGCACCCGAAGTCGGACGGTCATGTGTACTCCTGAGGAAGGGGCTGGGGCATTACCACCATCCCGCCGGGGCTTCCGGACGGTAACCCACCCCAGGGCTTCGGTTCGTCCCCCCTGCCCGCCGCCGGGCACTCCGGTCGGTGCGGGCGGACGCCGTGCCGGTCAGGGCGCGGGGGAGTGGCCCCGCCCCCGGGCAACCCGGCGGACGAGCAGCGTCGCGGCGGCGACGGCGCCCGCTCCCTCGGTCCACAACCTCGGGTTCGTCGCCGGCGGCCGCTTCCGGGCGGACAGCGGCATCAGCTCGAAGTGCACGGACATGTCGTCCGTTCCGGGCTCGCGCCCGAACACGACCCGGCTGGAGCCCAGCCCGTCGCCGAGGTCGAACCGGAACGCGTACGGATCGGCCGGGTCGTCGGGGTGCAGCGGCAGGCCCCGGTACAGCGGAGGCAGCGGGGTCAGGAACCGGAGCAGGAGTTCGCCGCGACGGACGAAGACCTCGACGCCGGCACCGATCATGGTCCTGACCCGGACGTCGGTGACCCGGCCGGGCAGGTGGTACCACCCGCAGAGGGGGGGCCAGACCTCGGGGCGCTGCGGAACGTCGGTGCGGATCTTCTCGCCCGGAACGCCGAGCACGGACCCGAGCAGCGTCCCGGTTTCCACCGGCAGCCACATCACGGCCCGGTGCGCTCCGTTGGTGAAGGCGAGGATCCCGACGCCGTCGCCCGGGGCGACGGTGATCTGCGAGTTGAAGCCGGGCAGGATGCCCTGGTGCTCGGCCACGTGGTGGCCGCCCACGTCGCCGCGGAAGAAGGTCAGGCCGACGCCGGGCAGCCGCGGATCGGCCTGGTACTGGGGCGCGAACATGGTGGCGAGCGTCGCGGGTTCGAGCACCGATCCGTGCTCATTGGTGCCGCCGCCCAGCAGCGCCGCGACGTAGCGGGCCATGTCCGTGGGTGTCGAGTACGCCGCGCCGGCTCCCGCCGTCACCGGTTCCCGCTCGGGGACCGCCCTCGGGCCACTCGAGCGCAGCGTGTAGCCGGTCGCGATCCGCGAGGCATCCAGCTCGGACCGGACGAGGCTGGTGCTCGTCATGCCGAGGGGTTCGAAGACGTGCTCGCGCAGGTAGCGGTGCAGCGGCTGCCCGGTCATGTCCTCGACCATCTGGCCGAGCGTCGCGTGCGAGTGGTTCCCGTACCGGAACCTGGTGCCGGGCTCCGCGTCGATGCGCAGTCTTCCTCGGTAGTGCTCGGCCAGGGATCGTGGCCGTCCGGGCTCGACGTTCTCCCCGAAATTCGGTCGGAGCGCGCCGGACGCCGGCGCCACCTCGCCGAGTCCCGCGGTGTGGGTCAGCAGGTGGCGCACCGTCGCGGGCCGCCAGCCGGACCGCGCGGGGACCAGCCGGAAGGCGCGCAGATAGTCGGCGGCGGGCGCATCGAGGTCGACGAGTCCCCGTTCCCACAGCTGCATGACCGCGATCGCCGTGAACGTCTTGGTGATCGATGCGATCCGGAAGATCGTGTCCTTGGTGACGGGTCTGTTCGACGGGATGTCCGCGACGCCGTGCCCGTGGAAGAACTCCAGCGTTCCGTCGCGGACCACGCCGACCGCCAGGCCGACGGCGGGCCGGCGGTTGAGGATCTCGTCGACGGCGGCCCGCAGCTCGGGCCTCTCGATCTCGGACATGGCTCCCCCCTCGGGCGTCCCGGCTCGAATCGATCGTAGGTGGGTTGCTCGCGTCGCGCCCGAAAGTGCGGTCCGCGCGGGCAAGAACACGCGCGAGAGAACACCGATGGGCGCGGGTGTTTCGGGCCGACGCAGCAACCGGTGCGTGTCTTGCCCACAATCGGCGTTTCCGACTGGGCCTGCGGTGCCATACTCTCTGAATGTCCTTCAGCCGAGCCCTGGCTGGGCTGCCCGGTGTCGTGACGGTACGCCGTTACCGCCGCGAATGGTTGCGCTCGGATGTGACGGCCGGGCTCGTTCTGACCGCACTGCTCATTCCTGCCGGCATGGGCTACGCCGAAGCCGCCGGGCTGCCCGCGTACGCGGGCCTGTACGCGACCATCGTGCCGTTGCTCGCGTACGCCGTCGTGGGACCGTCCAAGATTCTCGTTCTGGGACCGGACTCGTCGCTGGCGCCGCTGATCGCTGCGGCGGTGTTGCCGCTGACCGTGGCCGCGGACCCGGAAAGCGCACTGGTCCTGGCGGGCGTCCTGGCGGTGCTGGTCGGCGTGATCATGATCCTCGGAGGGTTGCTGCGGCTCGGGTTCGTCACCGAGTTGTTGTCCAAGCCGTTGCGCCTGGGCTATCTCAACGCGATCGCGCTCATCGTGATCGTCGGGCAGCTGCCGAAGCTGCTGGGCTTCTCGGTCGACGCCTCGGGCCTTCTCGACGAGCTCGCCGGGATCGTCGGGGCGGTGCTGGACGGGGACGTCGACCCGACGACGGCGCTCGTGGGCGGTGTGTCGCTGGCGGTGATCATCGGGCTCAAGGTGCTGCATTCCAAGGTTCCGGGTGTTCTGGTCGCGGTCGGGGGAGCCATGGTCGTCGCCTTCGCGATCGACCTCACCGACGACATCGACATGGTCGGAGCCCTGCCACGCGGTATGCCCCTCCCGTCGTTCGGCGGGGTGAGCTGGGATGAGGTGGCCGCGCTCGTGGGACCGGCGGCGGGTATCGCGTTGATCGCCTTCGCCGACTCCGGCGTGCTGTCGCGCACCTTCGCAGCCCGGCGGGGCGAGAACGTCGACGGCAGTACGGAGATGAAGGCGATCGGAGTCGCGAACGTGGCCAGCGGGGTGTTCGGTGGGTTCCCGATCTCGGCCAGCGGTTCCCGTACCCCGGTGGCAGAGGAGAGCGGAGCCCGCACCCAGCTGGCCGGAGTCGTCGGAGCCATAGCGGTGCTGTTGTTCGTTCTGCTCGCACCCGGAGTGACGGCGTATCTCCCCCAGGCCACGCTGGGGGCGGTGGTGATCGTCGCGGCGTGGGCGCTGGTCGACGTGCCCGGTGTGGTGCGGATGTGGCGGATGAGCCGCGTCGAAGCGGGTCTGGCCGCGGCAGCGTTCGTCGGCGTCGCCTTGGTGGGGGTCTTGCAGGGCATCCTGGTGGCGATCGGATTGTCCTTCGTGGCAGTGGTCGTGCGGGTATGGCAGCCCTATCGGACGGAGCTGGTCGCCCTTCCGGATCGGGATGGGTTCCACGACATCACCCGGCACCCCGAGGGCCGGCGCATCCCGGGTCTGGTCCTCGTTCGATTCGATGCTCCGTTGTTCTTCGCCAACGGGGAGATATTCGACAGCTACGTCCGTTCATTGGTGAACGACTCGGCGTCTCCCGTCGAATGGGTCGTCGTCGCCGCCGAACCGATCATCGGATTGGACACCACAGCCGTCGACGAAGTGGTCGACCTCGACCGGTATCTGGAGAGCCAGCACGTCAGGCTCGTCTTCGCAGAGATGAAAGGCCCCGTCAAGGATCGGCTCGTGCGCTTCGGCGTGGGTGACCGATTCGATACGTCGCGGTTCTATCCGACGATCGAAGCTGCGGTGAGCGCCTTCGAGCAACGGCGTCGGCGCCACGGCGACGACCGGCCCGAGGGCGACGGCCCGGAAACCTCGTGACGTACCGCGGATCGGTCCGACGGGCGAAGTGCGGCACGTGCCTCCCCGTCGGACCGTCGCGGCGTCGAAACCGTCATCCGGTCGCGAGAAACGCATCGATGACCGGCACGACCTCGCCGGCTCCGGTGAGCACGTCGATGTGCCCCCCGGAGTGCATATGCAGGGTGGCATGGGGAAGCAGCCGGTGCATGATGCGCGCATTGACGGCGGGAACGATCGGGTCGTCGGTGCCGGCGACCACGAGGACCGGTTGCCGGATCAGCGGCAGCACCGGCAGGCTCGTCCACAGGGCCCCGGCGAGCAGTTGCTGCAGATATCCGGTTCGCGACGTCGTGCGGGGCTGGCTGCCGAGCAGGCCGGCGACCGCGCCGGCGTTCGGGCGGGCGGTACCGCCGTACAGTTCCGCGACGTTCGCCGCGGCCCAGGCGGCGTCGTCGAATCGCCGGCGGGTGAGCATCTTCGCCAAGGTGCGCGGACTGCCCGGGACGGACACTGCCCCGGTGCTGGTGGCGACGAGCACGAGACGCCGGCAGCGGCGCGGATTCTGCAGGGCGAACTGCTGAGCCAGCGCGCCGCCCCACGAGTATCCGACGACGTCGACAACCCGGAGACCGAGGGCGTCGAGGACCCGGCCCACGACCCATGCCAGATACGGGAAGCCGTACGGCACCAGCGACGACGGCGACCCGCCGGCGCCGGGAACGTCGAAGCGCACGATCGTCGCCCCCGCGTTCCAGGACTCCACGATCGGACCGAGGATTTCCAATCCGGCGCCGAGACCGTTGCACAACACCACGGGAACTCCGCTCCCGTGGCGCACGCTGACCCGGATCCGGTGGCAGCCGACGCGGACGATCCGCTCCTCGAACCGGGTGTGGTGATCGAGCACGTTTCCGGCGGTCACGTGTAGAGCACAACCATCTCGGCGATACACACCGGTCGTGTCCCACCGTCGATCTCGCAGTTGATCTCGAAGACCACCTCGAGACCTGCCGGCTTGTGCTGAAGTCGAAGCGTCATGATTGTTCCTCGAGATGTGGGGCGTTCTGCCCGGGGAGTGCGGGAGCGGCGTTGTGTCAGGCGTGCCCGGCACGGTCCGATTCGGGCACCCGACCCTGGGAGGACAGTTCCTCGAGGAGGAGGGGCACGCCGATGTTCAGCGAGTGGATGCCGATGGTGGTCGCGAGCTTCAGGACTTCGACGATCTCGCGGGCGGTGACGCCCAGATCGAGTGCGGCTCGTATGTGTCGCCGCAGCCCGGGAGCGTACATGTGGGTGCAGGAGGCATCGACGGCGATGCACAGCAACTGGACGACCTGCGGTGAGAGCACGCCGCTCTGGTACGGCTGCATCGTCGCCGTCAGGTAATGCTCGGTCCATTCGGGATCGAGTTCCTCGATCCCGTCCCACAGCGGGTTCCAGGTGCCCTCCGCCTTCATGCGGTCGACGATGGAAGGAGCCGCACCGGGCGTGTGGGCGGTCATCGGCCGCGAACCTGGTCGACGACGGCCGAGACCAGCTCGCGCTTGAGGATCTTTCCGGTGGCGGTCATGGGCAGGGCCGTGGTGAATTCGACGGACCGGGGGTACTTGTAGCCGGCCATCTGGTCCTTGCACCAGTCGATCAGCTCCGTCTCGGTGATCCGTGCACCCGGTTCGAGGATGACGAATGCCTTGACTTCTTCGCCGTGCCGTTCGTCCGGGACGCCCACGACGGCTGCGAGCGAGACCGCGGCGTGCGTCATCAGTACTTCCTCGATCTCTCGGGGGTAGACGTTGAATCCGCCGCGGACGATGAGATCCTTGGCCCGGTCGACGATGTAGTAGAAGCCGTCCTCGTCGCGCCGTGCGAGATCGCCTGTGCGGAACCAGCCGTCGCGCATCACCTCGGCGGTGGCGTCGGGCCGGCCGAGGTAGCCCTTCATCACGTTGTGGCCGCGGAGTGCGAGCTCCCCGACCTGGTCGTCGCCGAGAACGGGGTTCCAGTGCTCGTCGACAAGCTTGGCCTCGATGCCCCAGACCGGAACACCGATCGAGCCGGGGCGGGGGTCGCGTTCGGGGTCGCTGAAGACCGCCAGCGGCGAGGTTTCGGACAGACCGTAGCCCTCGAGAATCCGCACGCCGAAGCGGCGTTCGAACTGGGCGTGGATCTCCACGGGCAGCGCGGCGCCACCGGAGATCGCGCGCCGCAGGGAGCGGGAGATGCGGTCGACGTCGACGGTGTCGTCGACCGCGCCGAGCAGAGCCCAGTACATGGTCGGCACCCCGGCGAAGACGGTGATGTCCTCGCCGACCATGAGCTCGAGCGCCGCCTTCGCGTCGAACCGCGGCAGGAGCACGAGGGTGGCGCCGACCGACAGGCCGGCATTCATCGTCACGGTCTGGCCGAAGGAATGGAACAGTGGCAGGGTGAGCAGGTAGGTGTCCGGGCGCAGCGAGGTGCTGTCGAACAACCGGTTGGCGGTCAGGGCATTGAGCAGCATGTTCGCGTGCGTCAGTTCCGCGCCCTTCGGCCGGCCGGTGGTGCCGCTGGTGTAGAGGATCACCGCGGTATCGCCGGGCTCGCGAACGACGGTGTCGAATGTGTCCGGACGGGCCTCGACGGCCCGGGCGAGGGTGTCGACGCCGGGGATCGGCGACGACGTGTCCGGGTCCGCGGTGAGCAGAATCATCTCACGGCATCCGGCGGCGTTGTCGAATCCGGCACGGCCGTATTCGCCCATGGGCAGGTCGTCGGTGCCCTCGAAGCAGAAGTAGAGGGCGGCACCGGAATCGTCTAGATGGTAGGTGATCTCGCGCGGCTTGAGCAGGATGTTCAACGGCACGACGATCGCGCCGGCCTTGAGGATCCCGTAGTAGACGGCGGGGAACTGCGGGGTGTTCGGGCACGAGAGCGCGACCGTGTCGCCGGGGCCGATGCCCCGAGCGGCGAGCAGGTTCGCCACCTGGTTGGCCAGGGCGTCGAGGTGGGCGTAGGTGAGGCGTTCCGTGCCGAAGACCAGTGCGACGCGATCGGGGTAGCGACGGACGGAGTCTTCCAGTAGTACGGAGAGATTGAGCACGAGAGTGTGTCCTGTCGTTGTGACGAGGGAGACGGTGGGGTCAGCCCAGGGGTGCGTCGGTGGCGGCGCGGACCTGCTCGGCGGTGACGCCGGGTGCGCACTCGACCAGCACCAGTCCGGTGTCGGTGACGTCGAGGACGGCGAGGTCGGTGATGATCCGCTGCACCACGGCCTCCCCGGTGAGCGGCAGGGTGCACCGCTCGACAATCTTCGATGCGCCGGTCTTGTCGGTGTGCTCCATCAGCACGATGACCGTGCGGGCGCCGTGGACGAGGTCCATCGCCCCGCCCATGCCCTTGACCATCTTGCCCGGCACCATCCAGTTCGCCAGATCCCCGGTGGCGGAGACCTGCATCCCACCGAGCACCGCGGTGTCGATGTGCCCGCCGCGGATCATCCCGAACGAGATGGCCGAGTCGAAGAACGCCGCACCGGGGTGGACGGTGACGGTTTCCTTGCCGGCGTTGATCAGGTCCGGATCGACGGCGTCCTCGGTCGGGTAGGGGCCCGTCCCCAGGATCCCGTTCTCCGAATGCAGCGTGACCCGCACGCCCTCGGGCAGGAAGTTCGGAATCAGCGTCGGCAGCCCGATGCCGAGATTGACGTACTGCCCCGGCGTGAGTTCCTGCGCGGCGCGGGCCGCCATCTCGGTACGTGACCAGCCGAGGGTGTCGATCACTGCGGTCATGCTCGGGCCTCCTTGGCGGCGCGCACGGTGCGCTTCTCGATCTGCTTGTCCTGCATTCCGGTGTGCACGATGCGGTCGACGAAGATTCCCGGAAGGTGCACCTGGTCCGGGTCGATCTCGCCGGGTTCGACGAGCTGTTCGACCTGGGCGATGCAGATCTTCCCGGCCATCGCGGCCAGCGGGTTGAAGTTCATCGCGGCCTTGTTGAACACCAGGTTGCCCTCGGTGTCGCCGCGCAGCGCATGGACCAGGGCGAAGTCCGCGGTGATCGATTCTTCGAGCACGTACCGCCTGCCGCGGAACTCGCGGATCTCCTTCGGCGGCGACGCGAGTGCGACGGATCCGTCCGCGTGGTAGCGCCACGGCAGCCCGCCCTGCGAGACGGGGGTGCCGACCCCGGCGGGAGTGAAGAACGCCGGGATGCCGGCGCCGCCGGCACGCATCTTCTCCGCCAGGGTGCCCTGCGGGGTCAGCTCCACCTCGAGTTCACCGGAGAGGTACTGACGGGCGAACTCCTTGTTCTCCCCCACATAGGAGGCGGTGACGCGGCGGATCCGCTTGTCGCCGAGCAGGATTCCCAGCCCGTGCCCGTCGACGCCGCAGTTGTTGGAGAACACCTCGAAATCGGTGCCCTTCCCCTCCGCGAGCGCCGCGATCAGCTCGTCCGGGATGCCTGACAGGCCGAAACCTCCGACCGCGAGCGAGGCGCCGGACGGGATGTCGGCGACGGCCTCGCCCGCAGTTGTGTAGATCTTGCTCAATTTCTTTCTCCGTACTGGCGCAGGACGCGCGATGCAGGGGGCGTGTGGCTGGCGTGAGGGGCGGGCCGGCGACCTCGAGTCGTGGCCCGCCCCGGAATCAGCACCGCGCTGCGGCGGATGCTGCGGTGTGCTCGATCAGTTCCTGCAGCAGCTCCTCGGCGCGCGGCCAATATCCGTAGCCGGCGGCGGGATTCAGGTGCCCGACGTTGCCGAGGTCGACCAGCCGGCTGCCCCACAGCTCGGCCATGCCGGTCACACGGCGGTGGCAGGCGAGTGGATCGTTGCGGCTTGCTGCGACGACACTCGGGAACGGCAGCCTCCGGCGAGGGATGGGGTTCCAGCCGCCACGGTCGAGGTCTTCGCCGGAGGGGTAGCCGGCGGGCAGCGGCAACTCCAGGTCCGCCGGGGTCGCCAGGAGGGCGCCCTGGATCGGCCGGGTGGGGTTCTGGGCCCAGTGGACTGTGGTCATGACTCCGGCGCTGTGGGCGACGAGCACGACCGGGCCGGAGATGTCGTTCAGGACGGTGTCGAGAGCGGCGACGCGGGCGGCACGGTCGAGCTTGTCGTGCTCGAGCGGGGGCACGGTGCGCGCGTCGTCGAGGCGTTCGGAGAGCAGGGTCTGCCAGTGGTCCGCGACGTGGTCTCG
This sequence comes from Rhodococcus sp. YH1, assembly GCF_009939605.1. Taxonomy (NCBI): domain Bacteria; kingdom Bacillati; phylum Actinomycetota; class Actinomycetes; order Mycobacteriales; family Nocardiaceae; genus Rhodococcus; species Rhodococcus sp. YH1. The sequence goes on from NZ_WVTE01000011.1 coordinate 17,694, forward strand.
CAGACCCGGCACTATCACCACGGTCGGAGAGGTGGGGCTGTTCAAGATCGGCTCCAGGAGCTTGTTCGAAGTGACGGGGAAGCAGGAGTGTCTGCCTCAGCGGGCGACGGGAGTGCTCAGTGCGAGGAGTTTGCGCAGTCCCGCAGGATGGAGGCGCTTGCCGGCCAGCAGCGCGGCGATGGCGGCGAGGTAGACCAGGGGCGACAGCTGCAGCGCCTCTCGCAAGCCGAGCCGATCGGCGAGGATGCCGACGACGAACGGGCCGAGGGCGAGACCGAGCAGGTTGTTGGCGACGGTGAGCGTGCCCATCGCGGACGCGCGCACCGACGTGTGGGTCAGGTTCGCGACCATCGCTGCGGTTGGACCCGAGGAGCCGGCGGAGAAGAAGGCACCGATTCCGATGAGCACAAGCTGGGCAGGGCCGGCCTCGAGCCGGAAGGCGGTAAGCAGGCACACCAGCGCGATGATGCAGAAGACGACGGCAGCGGTCCACTTGCGGGTGATGTCGTGGCGGCCGAGGCGGTCGGTGATGATGCCGCAGACGACCATGCCACTGCCGACGAGAAGTACGACGATCGAGGCGGCGGCTCCGGCCTTGTCCGGGGCGAGGCCGTAGTACCGGTTGAAGTAGCTCGGAGTCCACGACAGCAGCACTGCGGCGGTGAATATCTGCAGTCCGCCACCGATGTAGGCGAACAGCACTGCCGGATTGGTGAACAGGCTCGACACCGGGGCGCGAAAGCCGTCGGGTGGGGTTGCGGTCTGCCTCGGGTGTTCGTCGGCGGCGTTCTCGGCGAGCCTGCGTTCGGTGACGAGCGTCCGGAACAGCGCAACCAGGATCAGGCCGAAGACCGCCATGGCCGCGAACGACCATCGCCAGCTCAGGTGCACGGCGATCACTCCGCCGAGGGCGACGCCGATCACCGACCCGAACGATCCGCCGGCCATGAAGGCGCCGCTGAGTGAGGCGTGCACCCGCGGGGCGAATACACTCAGCACCACCGCGATGCCCACGCTGCCGTAGGCGGCTTCGCCGACGCCGACGAGGAATCTGGCACCGAGCATCTGCTCGAAGTTGGAGGCGACCGCACAGAGCAGGGTGGCCGCGCTCCACAACACGGCCATGAGCACGAGGCTCTTGACCCGGCCCCACCGGTCCGCGAGCAGCGACAACGGCAGGGTGAGCAGGCCGACCATGAGGGCGACGATGCTGGTGAGGGAGGCGAGCTGTGAATCAGACAGGGCCCATTCGCTTTTCAGGAACGGGAAGACGGCGCTGAGGACCTGTCGGGACATGTAGTCCGAGAGCAGCAGCCCGAAGGTCAGGGCGAAGACGATCCACGGGTACGTCCGTGAGCGCGTGTGGGGGCGGGGACCGGCGGCCGGTGTGCCGGTCGGATTCTCCACGGGGGAGGTGGGCAGTCCCATGGGAACTCCTGTGGGCGAGGGTGGCGGTGAATGCGGAGGAACGACCGCGAGGAGGACAGAACGAGACGTCGTGGGCCTCTCCCGTGGCACCGCCACGGGAGAGGTGGCACCCACGGCCGGGGCACGCACGGTGCTGTGTGCGTGCCCCTCCGGGGAGGTGTCCGGTGTGCCTGGCTCAGGCGTGCTGGGTGAAGCCGCGCTGGCCGGGCTTGCGGTTGGGTGCGAAGCCGACCTTGGCGAGGGTCTCGTCGGCGTCGGCGTAGCGCTCGTCGAGCTTGTAGATCTCGCGGGCCTCCTTGCCGGTGGCCACCTGCCGGCCGAGTTCACCGGCGATGCGCACGAGCTGTTCGATCTGCTGGACCGAGGTCATCTTCTCCTTGGTCGGCGTCCACAGGGTATCCTCGTTGCCGACCCGGCAGTGCAGGCCCATCGCGATTGCCATGGTGTTGATCGGCAGTACCGACCGCATCAGGGTCTCGAGGGTCAGCACCGCGCCGTCGGGGGTGCGGCGGATGAACTCCATCATGTTGTAGGGGTTGGGGCCGTCGAACCCACCGCCGATACCGACCCAGGTCACCATCAGCGGGCCGGTGTAGACGCCGCGGCGGATCAGCCGTTCGACGGTTTCGAGCTGCGGGATACTCGAGAGCTGGAAGTGCGGCTGGATACCCTTGGCCTGCAAGCGCTTCAGGTGCTCTTCGACCCATTCCGGGCCGGCCGGGACGACCATCTCACGGTACGCCTCCCACACCTCGGGACGCTCGAAGGAGGTACCGCGGATGTCGTCGGGGGTCATCAACTCCACGATGTTCATCTGGCTGGTGTTGATGGCGATGGTGACCTGATCCGGGGCTGGATCGAGCTCGGCCAGCATGTGGCGGGCGTCGTCCGAGAGCCACTTGGCGTCGGCGCCCTCCCCCTCGGGGGCGAACGAGATCGACCCACCGACCTGCAGTATCATGTCGGGCACGGCCTCACGCAACCGGCCGAGCAGCTCGTTGAACTTCGACAGCCGCTTGGAGCCCTTGCCGTCGAGTTCACGCACGTGGATGTGCAGGACGGTCGCGCCGGCGTCGTAGCAGTCCACCGCCTGCTGGACGTGCTCGTCCATGGTCAACGGCAGGTCCTCGCGGAAGTCGTCGAGTTCCCATTCCGGGCCGTACGGCGCGGCGGTGATGACCAGTTTCTCCTGGTTCTCGGGGAACAGGGAATCGTCGAGGAAGTGCATCTGTGGTCTCCGTTTCAGAGTCGATGAGGAAGGAAGAGGAAGTCAGAAGGGGCGGTCGCCGATGATCCCGGCGCGCTCCATCTTGCGTACGGCGGGCCAATAGTCCTGCACCGCATAGTGTTGGGTGGAACGGTTGTCCCAGATGGCGATGCTGTTCTTCGTCCACCGCCAGCGCACCTGGTACTCGGGGATCGCGGCCTGGCTGATCAGGTACTGCAGCAGATTGCCGGCGCCGGGGGCGTAGTCGATCCCGAACCGGACATTGTCGGGGGTGTGGTAGTTGACCAGGTGCGTGGCAAAGGCGTTGACGAACAGGATCTTCTCGCCGGTCTCGGGGTGGGTGCGCACCACCGGGTGCTCCGCGTCCGGGTACCGCGCATGCAGCTGATGGCGCTGTTCCATCGGCAGGGCGGCACCGAAGCTCGCCTCGATGCTGTGCCGGGCCCGCAGTCCGGCGACCTGTTCCTTCACCGGCGCGGGCAGCCGCCGGTACGCCTCGGCCATGTTCACCCAGACGGTATCGCCACCGACCGGCGGCGTCTCCACGCACCGCAGCACGCACCCCATGGGCGGGTTCTGCCGCCATGTGGCGTCGCAGTGGTAGGCGTTCTCGTAGTGCTCGGGGGGGCTGTCGACGTCCTTGTAGATCCGCACCAGGCCAGGATTGTCGGGGTCGCTGCCGACCATCGGGTGATCCTCGAGCGGACCGAACCGTTCGGCCAGCGCCACATGCTCGGCGCGGGTGATGTCCTGGTCGCGGAAGAAGAGCACCTTGTGTTCGAGCAGGAGCGCGTGCAGCTGCTCGAAGAGCGCATGGTCACGCGAAACCTCCCCGAGGTCGACGTCGAACAGCTCGGCGCCGATGGTGCAGGTGAGCGGTTCGACGCGGAACTCCCGCGTGGTGGCCGTGGTCGTCTCCGACGGCCGGGTGGTGGTAGTCATGACAGATCCTTCGTGGGTGGTGGGATGGCGGTGGCGTCCGGAGCAACATCCCGCCCGGCCGGGGTCAGAGGGTGAAGACCGACGAGCCGATGCTGCGACCGGCTTCGAGATCGTGGTGGGCGCGGACCGCGTCTTCGAGTGCATACCGCTGGTTGATCTCGATCGCGATCTTCCCGGTGGCGACGTGGGAGAACAGCTCTCCGGCGAGTTCGGCGCGCTCGGCCGGGTCGGCGATGTAGTCCGCGAGCGCCGGACGGGTCACGAACAACGATCCCTTGACCGCGAGCTGCATTGCGTCGATCGGGGGGATGGGCCCGGAGGCGGTACCGAAGCAGACCAGCAGACCGCGGCGCGCCAGCGAATCGAGGGAGGTCGAGTACGTCGTCTTGCCGATGCTGTCGTACACCACGGGAACGCCGGCGCCGTCCGTCAGTTCCCGCACTCGCTGCGCGACGTCCTCCTGCGTGTAGATCACGACGTGATCGCACCCGTGGGCGCGCGCTGTCTCGGCCTTCTCCTCGCTCGAGACCGTCCCGATCACGTTGATTCCCAACAACTTCGCCCACTGGGTGAAGATCAGGCCCACGCCTCCCGCCGCGGCGTGCAGCAGTACGGTGTCCCCGGCCTTCAGCGGGTGGATGCGGCGCAGCAGGTAGGCGGTGGTCAAGCCGCGCATGGTCATCGCCGCGGCGGTGTCGAACCCGATGGCATCGGGCAGTGGGATCAGGTGTTCGACGGGCATCACGCGCTCGGTGCTGTAGGCGCCGAGCGGGCTGCCGGTGTAGGTCACCCGATCGCCTTCCCGCACGTGCGCCACGTCCGGTCCGACGGCCTCGACCACGCCGGCGGCTTCGACGCCCATGCCGGCCGGCAGGGGGGCGGGGTACAGGCCGGTGCGGAAGTACGTGTCGGCGAAGTTGAGACCCACGGCCTCGTGCCGGATCCGGACCTCGCCCGGGCCGGGGTCTCCGACCTCGACGGCTTCCCACCGCATGACCTCGGGGCCACCGGTTTCGTAGAAGCGGACGGCTTTTGCCACAGTCTTCTCCTTGTCGCGCCTGCCGGCCCGTTCCACCGGGCAGGCTTCGGCGTCTTGATGTTTCTCGGGATGTAATTGCTTCCCGCTGTACGGGATCCGGGCTGTCGAGGGCACGTTGCCGTGCTCGACGGCGGTCGGTGTTCCGGCGGGAGGAGGTGGGCGATGTCGCGGCCGTGGCCGACGTTCCCTCTCCCCAACCGGCTCTGTGTGATGGACCTAACAGTAGTGGAGTGCATGCCCGAATGCTTATCCCTGAGGGACGTAATTCTGTTCATTTGGGGACATGCCCTGTGTACTGGGGAAGGCTCCCGGTCCGGGCGGATCACCACATCCGGACTCGTCGATCGGATCAGGTCGGCGTGGGCCGCGAATCCGGTGAGGAATCAGCGCGTCCCGGGCCGGTTCCAGGGGACGGCGCAGCAGGCCGGCAACCGGTGTCGACTACCGAACCGGCTCGCGCCCGCCGGAGTCGACGTCAGTGCGTACCGGCTCGTTGCGGGCCGACTGCGGCCTCGGGCGAAAGCAGTGCCGGCGGTCCCGATCGGCGGCGGCGCAGCGCCTTCTCCGCTTCGACGACGATCGGGACGATCAGCGCCCAGCCGAGGCAGGCGAGCCACTGGCCTCCGGTCAGCGACGTGGTCATCAGAAGTTCTTGGAGGAAGCCGATTTCGACGGCGAATATGGTGACCACGACGGGAATCGACAGGATCTTCAGCGCCCCGAGTATCGGGGCCTCCAGGCCGGATTCCGGATCGCGGCGCATGACGAGTCCGGCGAGAACGGATCCGAACGACAGCACCACGAATGCCGTCGTCATGGGGACGTTCGCTTCGGTGGTGCTCATCTCGCCCGGGGCGAGGAGCATCGCGGCGAGGGTGACGGCGAACTGCAGGATGCCGTAGGCCAGCCACTGCGTGAACGCCCTCCGGTTGGCGATGGGCAGCTTCGGGTCGCGGGGCGCTTTGTTCATCAGGTCGGGCGCCGGCGGGTCGAGCATGATGACGGCGACCGGGAACAGAGTGATGAAGAAGTGCTGGAACAGCACCATCAGCGGGGTGAGTGCGACGCCGTCGTTGATGTCGAAGATGCTCGCGACGAGGAACAGCAGAACCAGTGAGAACAGTTTCGACATCTGGTAACGGATGTAGGAGACGATCTTGTCGTAGATGTTGCGGCCAAGGCGGATCGCGCTGATCAGGGTCCCGAAGTTGTCGTCGGTGAGGACCATCTTGCCGGCCTGTTTGGTGACTTCGCTGCCCGATCCCATGGCGACACCGATGTCGGCCTTCTTCAGCGCGGCGGCGTCGTTGACGGCGTCGCCGGTCATCGCCACGACCGCGCCGGTCTTCTGCATGACGTCGGCGAGGCGGAGTTTGTCCTGCGGGGTGACGCGACCGAACACGTGCAGGTCGGGCAGGGCAGCCGACAGTTCCTCGTCGGTCATGGCCTGCAGTTCGGTGCCACCGATCGCGCCCGGTCCGAGGCCGAGTTCGGCGGCGATGGCGGATGCGGTGATCGCGTGGTCTCCGGTGATCATTCGGACTTCGATGCCGGCCTCGTGGGCGGTGCGCACGGCATCGATTGCCTCCGGCCGGAGTGGGTCGATGATGCCGACCATACCGACGAACGTGAGGTCCTCGACGAACGACATGGGGTCGGCTTGCACGGCCTGCTCCTGCCCGTCGAGCACGCGTGCTGCGAACGCCAGGACGCGCAGGCCCTTCTCGGACATGGCCTGGTTCGCCGCGATCAGCTCCTGCCGGATGTCGCCGATCGGTACCGCCTGCCGGCCGGGACGGAAGGCGTTCGTGCACCGCGCGAGAACGACGTCCGGTCCGCCCTTGACCAGTTCCACGAATCGGGTGGTGCCGTCGACCGGTAGATAGTGGAACGTCGCCATGAACTTGTACGCGGAGTCGAACGGCACGGCGGCGACGCGGGGATACGTCCGCCGGGTCTGGGGAGCGTCGACGCCGACCTTCGCTGCGAGCACCACCAGGGCGGCCTCGGTGGGATCGCCGACCACCTGTCCGGAGTCGGAGACGGTGGCGTCGCTGTCGAGGCACAGCCCGTAGGCGAGCAGGGTGAAGTCGGGGGCCGACTCGCCCGCGACGTGGGTGACGCGCCCCGACTTGCTGTATCCCTCACCGTCGACGCTGTACCAGCGGCAGTGGAAGTACAGTGACCGCACGGTCATCTGGTTCATGGTCAGCGTGCCGGTCTTGTCGGAGTTGATCGCGCTGGTGGCGCCGAGGGTCTCGACGTCGGTGAGGTTCTTCACGACGGCCTTCGCCTCGGCCAGCTGGCGGGCGCCGTAGGCGAGCATGGCCTGGACGAACGTCGGCAGGCCGGTCGGGATCGCGGAGACGCCCATGGAGATGCCCAGCAGCAAGACCGTGGTCACGCTCTGTCCGCGGATCACTCCGAGGACGACGATGAGGGCGACCGCGGTCCACGCGATGATGCCGAGCACCTTGGTGAGCGAATTCAGTTCGCGTTGCAGCGGCGACTTGCTCGGCGTGACGGCCGAGAGCATCGAGGCGATGCGGCCCATCTGGGTGTGCATGCCGGTTTCGGTGACCACCATGGTGGCGGTGCCGCGCGTGACCGAGGTGTTCTGGAAGACCATGTTGCTGCGATCGCCGAGGGGGACGTCGGCGGCGCCGAGGGTCTGGGGATCCTTCGGGACGGGGGCGCTTTCGCCCGTCAGTGCCGCCTCCTGCGTCTCGAGGGTGGCCGAGGTGAGCAGTCGGCCGTCCGCGGGGGACGATGTCGCCCGCCTCGAGCTGCACGACATCGCCCGGCACCAGGTCGGTGGCGGCGAGCTGAACCAGTGTCCCGTCACGGGTCACCCGTGCCTGCGGGGTCTGCATCTTCGCCAGTGCGTCGACGCTGGCGCGGGCCTTCAACTCCTGCCGGGTGCCCAGGACCACGTTGAGTCCGACGAGTACGGCAACGACGATCGCCGTGGGGATTTCCCCGATGACGACGCTGACGACCGCCACCGCGATCAGCATCAGGTTCATCAGGTCCTTCAGCTGGAGCAGCGCGAGCGCCCATGCCGACGGTGCGGGTTCGGAGACGATGCTGTTGGACCCGTAGCGTCGGCGACGCTCGCCCGCCTCGTCGCTCGTCAGTCCGGTCTGCGTGTCGGTGGCCAGTGCGGACACCACGACGTCGGCCCTTTGGGTGTGCCACGTCGTGGGTGCTTGCCCGGTCGCGGGGGTGTCCGACCGTTTCGGCGTGCGTTCTGTCGAGGCCATGACTGACAGGTCCTTCCCGGCGCGGACGTCAGTAGGGAGTGGGGATCCAGTGCAGCGGTTGCGTCGTCACCCGGTAACCGTCGGGGCTTTGCCGCGCCGGCAGGCTGATGTCGCGACCTTCCAGGGGCTCGTAGGGGATCTTGCTCAGCAGATGGCTGATGAGGTTGAGCCGCCCGCGCTTCTTGTCGTCGTTGTCGGCGACGTACCACGGTGCCCAGCCGGTGTCGGTGAAGCGGAACATCTCGTCCCGCGCCCGTGAGTAGTCGTACCACCGGCTGTACGACTGCAGATCGAGGTCCGACAGCTTCCAGATCTTGCGCGGATCGTCGATCCGGCTCTGCAAACGTGCGGTCTGTTGCTCCTCGCTCACCTCGAGCCAGTACTTCAGCAGGATTACACCCGACTCCACGATTGCGCGTTCGACCGCCGGGACGAGCTGGAGGAAGTGGCGCGACTCCTCCTCGGTGCAAAAGCCCATCACCCGTTCGACGCCGGCGCGGTTGTACCAGCTGCGGTCGAAGATCACGACCTCTCCACCGGCGGGCAGATGCGGCAGATACCGCTGCACATACATCTGCGTCTTCTCCCGCTCGGTCGGTGCGGGCAACGCGACCACGCGGAACACCCGCGGGCTCACCCGCTCGGTGATCGCCTTGATGACCCCACCCTTCCCGGCGGTGTCACGCCCCTCGAACACGATGCAGATCTTCGCGCCCGACGCTTTCACCCATTCCTGCACTGCGACGAGTTCGGCGTGCAGCGGTCTGAGCAGGCGCCGGTACGCCTTGTTCTTCATCGGTGGGGTGAACTCGACGGTCGGCGCGTGCAATTCGCCGGTATCGGCACGAGGCTGCGGCCCGTGCTTCGCGTCCCTGTGCGCCGTGCCCTTCTTCTTCTTCTTCTTCTTCGATTTCGAGGGTGCGGATTTCGATCCCACAGCTGTATCTCCTGCCACCAGGAATCCGATGCGATCAAACCCGGGACCGGCCCGGGGCCTTTCCGGTCCGACGTCGAGTTCTCGAGTCCTGCACCGGGGGTGCGGACGATGCGGATGAATCGAGGGGGAATCGCCGGACGTCGCGCTCGCGTGTTCCGTCGATGGCGTGCATAGGTGGGATTCTCCTCCCCACAACGACGGGTTGGCCGCGTTTCGCGGCAGGACGGTCGGCGCTGTGCCGAATTCGAGGAGTGGTGCCTAATTCGAGGAGTGGTGCCTAATTCGAGGAGTGGTGCCGATTTCGAGGATCGGCGCCGATTTCGAGGAGCTGTGCCGATTTCGCGGAGCGGCGGGGTGCCTCCTGCCCTCGTTCCTGCGACCCTGCTCGGTGCCGGTCACCGGACGGGTTCGCTCATCCGAACAGCAGGATTCCCGTGAGTGCGAGGGCCGAGACCCATGCCGTGGATGCGGCGGCGAGGGCGAAGGGCCGCCAGCCCACGCCTCGGAGGACGTCGATGCGTACGCCGGTCCCGAGCGCGAACATGGCGGCGGTGAGCAGCGCGGTCTGCGCAAGTCGAGCCGACCCGAGGACCTGATCAGGGAGCAGACCGGTGGCGCGCAGGGCCACGCAGCCGAGGAAGCCGAGGAGGAAGAGCGGCACCAGCGGTGGGCGCCGCGTGTCGGCCTGCGTGGCGGTGACGCGGCGCGAGGCCACGCCGATCCAGGCGATCACGGGCGCGAGCAGCGCGACCCGGGCGAGTTTCACCGTCACCGCCACCGTGAGAGCGGTCGCTCCGGCCGCGCCGGCACCGTGGGCGTCGATGGCCCCGCCGGCGGCCACGACCTGCGCCACCTCGTGGATCGCGGCACCGGCCCACACGCCTGCCCGAGTGTGGTCGAGCCCGAGCGCGGACGCCGCGAGCGGGAGGCCGGGGATCATCGCAGTGCCGAAGACGACCACCAGTGCGACGGCGGTGACCACCTCCTGCTTCCGGGCCTCGACGACCCCGTCCGCGGCTGCGACGGCGGCCGCTCCACAGATCGAGAATCCGCACGCGATGAGCAGTCGCTGCGTCCAGCCGAGACCGAGGATCCGGCCCAGTGCCATGGTTCCGGCGATGCCGCAGGACACGACGGCGACGACGATGCCGAGCACGCCCCAGCCGAGGTCCAGGACGTCGGTGACCAGGAGCTGAAGTCCCAGGAGCGCGACTCCGACGCGGAGCAACCGCCGGGAAGCCATGGTGATGCCCGGTTCGGTGACGGTCGGCAACCTCGTGGTGTTGGCCAGCAGTGCACCGGCGAGAATCGCGATCAGCAGGGGGCTGAGGCCGTCGACGAGTGCCGACGCAGCGAGCGCAGCCGCGGCACCCGCGCCGCAGAGAACGAGTCCGGGGACGGGCGTGCGCAGGCGAACCGAGACCGGCGGTGCGGGCGTGGTGGGGGATACGGCCATGGTGCCCAGCCTGACGGCTCCCGGGGTGGGCGGATAGACCGTGTTTCCGCATCACGTCATATCGATTCGATATGACGCGCCCGGTGCTGATCCGACGACGATTCTCCGGCGCGCCACCGGCTGGGGGTGCACCCGAAGCGCTTCCGGAACCAGCGCGAGAAGCTGCTGGGCGAGGAGAATCCGAGCAGGTCGGAGACTTCGGTCAGGGAGTAGCGCCGGTTGCCGACCATGTGCCCGGCCAGTTCGGCGCGGACCGAATCCAGGAGCGACGAGAAGGTGTGGCCTTCGTCGGCGAGTCTGCGGTGCACCGTCCTGCGGTCCACCCCCAGGCTGCGAGCGACCTGCTCGATCGAGCAACGACCGGTGGGAAGCAGGAGTTCGATCAGTTCGCGGACACGATTGAGCGTCGTCGCCTCGCGTGTGGCGTGCATCGAGTCCAGGAGTTGTTGGGTGTAGGGCCGCAACAGCGGATCGGACATCGTATTGGGGGCGTCGAGATCTTTGGCATAGAGGGTGATTCCGTCGAAGTCCTGCTCGAATTCGACGACGGGTCCGAAGAGTCGGAGGTGAGTGCGCATGCTGCGCGGAGCCGGATGGGAGAACGACACGGTGACGGGCTGCCAGGCCGGCCCGAGAAAGCCTTGCAGCAACCGGTGCAGAACTCCGACGGCGAGTTCGACAGACTGGCGGAAGGTCCCCGGCTGCCCCAGGTCGAGGGTGAGTCGGAGGGTTGCGACACCGCCGTGCTCGTTCAGGCGGATGCGCAGGGCTTCGTTGTACATGTGCTCGTGGCGCATGAGGACCTTCAGGGCGCTGCGGACGTCCGGTTCCTCCCGGATGACCAGGCTCAGCGGGCCGAGGTTGGAGAATCGCCGGCGCTCGGCGAGGGCGAGGCCGAAGTCGTCCCGGCTGGACTCGGCGGCGGAGCGTTCGAGCAACTCGGCGATCGCCGCCGCCGGCACCCAGCGGTCCTGCAGGCTCAGGCTGGCCGGGTCCAGGCCCGCGCTCCTGGCGAGAGAGGCGGGATTCAAGCCCAGCGAGTGGGCGAGCTCGACGTAGTTGTTCAGTGAGGCATAGCGTGCGAGAGGCTTCAACTGCCGCTTCCTGTCCCGAATCGATAAGCCACGCGACGAGTGATGACGACTATATCGGCGTCGACCGGGAGGCTCGACGCCGCGACCGCGGGTTCGCCCGGCCCCGGGACGGGGCCACGCCCGCCGAGACGGGAAGAAAGAAAAAGGACCGGCACGTCCGGTCGCCTCACGGCGACAGGCGCAATGCAGCTCCAGCCGGACGGAACTCTGCAAAGGCAAAACAACTGAGCCCGGGGGACACGGAGCGTGCCGATCCGAACTCTTCAACACCGCCCCCGTCCCCGATATTCCATCCCCGCTCGGGTGAACTGCATCTCCGATCGCTGGTTTCTCACAATTCTCTCCGCCGATGCGTCTACCTCGTATACGCCGGATGGAAGGATCAACCCCGTGAACGCGACGCGAACCCACACGGTCGTCGACTCACCGATCGGACCGCTGACCCTGGTGCGGACGGACGGAGCACTCAGTGGCCTGTACCTCGCCGAACACCGGCACCGGCCCGGCCCGCGCACCTTCGGAGACGTCGCGGCGACCGGTTTCGAGGAGGTCACCGAGCAGCTCGCCGAGTACTTCGCCGGGCAGCGCACCGAGTTCACCGTGCCCCTGGCACTGCACGGCACCGCCTTCCAGCTCCGCGTCTGGCAGGCGCTGCGGACCGTCGCATACGGCACGGTGTGCACCTACACGGACCTGGCCGCCGCCGTCGGGCACCCCACGGCCGTGCGGGCGGTAGCCGCCGCGAACGGCCGCAACCCCGTCAGTATCGTCGTGCCGTGTCACCGCGTGATCGGCCGCGACGGCAGCCTCACCGGATATGCCGGGGGTCTCGCCCGCAAGCGCTACCTGCTCGACCGGGAGGCGCAGGTGACCCATGCCGTCCCCTGACCCGCTGCCGCCGTTCGAGCGGGTCGTCGCCGAGCACGGCGCCACCGTCCTGCGGGTGTGCCGCGCGCTGCTCGGTCCGGTCGACGCCGACGACGCGTGGTCCGAGACGTTCCTCGCCGCGCTGCGCGCCTACCCGGCGCTGCGTCCGGGCAGCAACGTCGAGGCGTGGCTCGTCACGATCGCGCACCGCAAGGCCGTCGACGTCCACCGTGCCCGGGCGCGGACCCCGGTGCCCGTCGCCGCCCTGCCGGAACGCCCCCTCGCCTCCGGGATGCCCGAGCCCGACGACGACCTGTGGTCGGCGGTGGCTGCGCTGCCGTTCACTCAGCGCGCCGCCGTCGTCTACCACCACGTCGTCGGCCTGCCCTACGCCGAGATAGCCGCGATCCTCGGCAACTCCACCGACGCCGCGCGCCGCGCCGCCGCCGACGGCCGGGCCGCGCTGCGCCGCCGCTACCCGACGGAGGAACCGTCATGACGCTCGAATCGTCGCCTGTCGATGCTGCCGACCTGACGCGCCTGCACGCGCGGCTGATCCTCGACGCCGAGGCCGCCGACCTGCTCGACGTCGCCTACCGGATCGTCGACACCCCCGTGGGACCGCTGCTGCTCGCCGCCACCCCCGCCGGCCTCGTGCGGGTCGCCTACGCCGCCGAGGATCACGAGGCGGTCCTCGCCCGGCTCGCCGCCGACATCAGCCCGCGCATCCTCGCCGCGCCCGCCCGGCTCGACGACGCCGCCCGCCAGCTCGACGAGTACTTCCGCGGCGCCCGCACCGCGTTCGACCTGCCGCTCGACCTGCGCCTGGCCCGGGGCTTCCGCCGCGAGGTCATCACGCACCTGCCGCGCATCGACTATGGCCGTACCGCCAGCTACGCCGAGGTGGCGGCCGTGGCCGGCAGCCCGCGTGCCGTCCGGGCGGTGGGTACGGCGTGCGCGCGGAATCCGTTGCCCGTTGTCCTGCCGTGCCACCGGGTGGTGCGCAGCGACGGAGACCTCGGCAGGTACGTGGGCGGCGTGGACGCCAAGCGCGCCCTGTTGCGGCTCGAGGCCGCGGCGTGAGCGTCGCCCTGCGGTTGACGGTGACGCCGCCGCTGGCCACCGCCTCGATGCTGGCGGCCCTGCGCAGCCACACCGTCGCCGGTCTCGAACGACACGACGCGGCCACCGGCACGCACGTGCGGTCGGTGCGGGGCCGGCACGGCCCGGCGGTGGTCGCGATCCGGCCCCGGCCGGCCGCCGAGCACGTGCCCGTCCGGATCGACGCGGACCGCCGCGACCTGCCCGAGGTCGAGCAGTTGGTCCGGCGGTGGCTGGACCTCGACGCCGAGCCTGCCGTGATCGACGCGGCGCTCGGCGCCGATCCGCAGCTCGCCCCGATGGTGGCGGCCCGGCCGGGACTGCGCGTGCTCGGGACGACGGACTGGTTCGACACCGCCGTGCAGACCGTGCTGGGCCAGCAGGTCAGCGTCGCCGCCGCCGCCACGTTCGCCGGTCGGCTCGTCGCCCGCTACGGAGATCCGGGATCCGGTGCTATGCGCTGCTTTCCGGCCCCGGAGCGGCTCGCCGCCGCGGATGCCGACGAGGTGCAGGGGGCGGTGGGGCTCACCCGGGCGCGGGTGCGGACCGTGCTGGCGCTCGCTCGCGCCGCGGCCGAGGGGCTCGATCCGGCCGAACCGGTGCGGTTCCGCACCGATCTGGCGGCACTGCCCGGCATCGGGCCGTGGACCGTGGACTACCTCGCCGTCCGCGTCCTCGGGGACCGTGACGCGTATCCCGCCGGAGATCTGGTGCTGCGCAGGGCCCTCGGCGTGGGTTCTGCCCGCGAGGCGACGGTCCGGGCCCGGCAGTGGAGTCCGTGGCGGGCCTACGCCGCGTTCCACCTGTGGACGCACTCCGCCTACGGCTCGTCCTCGCCGTAACGGTCCCTTATCGAGACATGCATGGGGAAAAGCACTTTCGTGTCACCGAACAACAGCCGGGTCGCCGACTCCACCGCGGCGGACAGGTGCGCCGTCGCGGCCTCCGGGGTGCGGGTGTGCACCACGATCTCGTCGTGCTGGAAGAAGACGAGTTCGCCGGTGTCGTCGGCGGCCAGGCGCAGGCGCAGATCGGCCAGCACGCACAGCGCCCATTCGGCGGCCGTCGCCTGAACGACGAAGTTGCGGGTGAACCGCCCCCGCGCCCGCGCATCGCCGTGCGCGAAGAAGTCGGCACCCGGCGGCGGGCACGCGCGGCCGAGCCACGAATGCACCACCTCACCGCGCTCGCCGGCACGTGCGGCGCGTTCCACGAACTCCACCGCCTCGGGAAAGCTCCTGCGCAGCAGGGTGAGCAGCGCACGTGACTCGCCGGCCGTCGCACCGTAGAGCACGCCGAGCACGGCCACCTTCGCCTTCGCCCGGTCACCGCCGAACGCGGCCGCAGCCACCGGTGCGTACAGGTCGTCGCCGCCCGCCGCGGCCGTCATCCGCGGGTCGCCGGACATCGCGGCCAGAATGCGCGGTTCGAGCTGGCCGGCGTCGGCGATCACGAAGACGTGCCCGTGCTCGGCGATTACGCTCGACCGCAGCGCCTTCGGGATCTGCAGGGCCCCGCCGCCGCGGCTCGCCCAGCGCCCGGACACCACGGCACCGGGCACATAGACCGGATGGAACCGCCCGCCGCGCACCCAGGTGTCGAGCCACTGCCACCCGTTGGTGCTGTGCAGCTTCGACAGATCCCGGTGCTGCAAGAGCAGCGGCACCGCCGGATGGTCGAGCTCGCGCAGCACCCATTTGCGGGTGGACGACAGGTCGATGCCTTCGCGTCGGAACGCCTCGAGAATTTCGGTGTGCGAGGCCGGATTCAGCGCACGGCCGAACACCTCGCCGATCCGTGCGTTCAGTTCGGTGATCCGGGGTGGCAGCCCGTCGTCGGCGGGACGCGGACCGAGGGTGCGCTCGAGCACGCGGCGGTGGGCGTCGGCGGAGAACGGCAACCCGTCGAAACCCATCTCCGCGGCGGCCAGCGTGCCCGCCGATTCGGCGGCGACGAGCAGTTCGAGCCGGGCATTGCCGGCGAGTTCGGTGCGCTGCCGCTCGAACTCGGCGAGCACGGTCTCGGGGTCGACGGTGGGGGCGACGTCGAACAGCCCGGGGCGCTCGTCGACCGGTTGTTGCTCCGGTGGTGCGGGAATCCCGGCGCGTACGTTCAGGATCGCGCGTGTGGACGCCAGATCGTGGCATCGGCGCACCCGGACCCCGGCGCGCAGCAGGGCGGGGTACACGGTCGCGGTGCCGGTCCAGATCCACCGCGGCGGGTCCGCCGCCTCGAGCGTCCGCGCGGCCGTCGCGAGGTCGTCGTGGTATTCGGCCGCGGCGAGCGGGCGTCCGTCGGCGCCGACCGGAACGGTCCATCCGCCGGGCGGCTGCCCGCCGGCGGTGTCGGGAACCAGTACGGTGCGCACCCGTCCAGTCTGCACCGCCGTGCCGACACCGTCGGCGGACGGTCCCGTCCACCGTCGCCTCCGGACCCGCACGGTTACTCGGAAAGCAGGCCGGACTCCTCGAGCAGGTCGCCGATCTCCGTCGTCTCCAGCTTTGCGATCAGATTCTCACGCAATAGTTTCGGACAGGGAGGCGAGCCCGGCCCCGACGAACCATGCTGTCCTCTCGTCCACCCCTGTGGGCTTGCGGGGCTGCTGTAGGACGTGAGGCGTCGCCCCTTCGCGGTATCTGCCGCTACTTGTCGTTGGGGTAGCGGTAGAACCCTTCGCCGGTCGCCACACCGAGCCTGCCGGCGTCGATGTAGTTCTCCTTCAACCATGCGGCGATGGTCCGGTCCTTCTCGTCGCCGAGGGACAGGATGTTGTAAGGCGTGGTGAGTCCGATGACGTCGTAGATCTGGAAGGGACCCATGGGTGCGCCAGTGGCGATCTGCCACACCCTGTCGACGTCCTCGGGGTCGGCGTAGCCGCCCGCGGCGAGCTCACCGGCGGCGTTGAGGAACGGCACCAGCAGCGAGTTCAGGACGTAGCCGGCCTTCTCCTTGTGGATCGGGACCGGGACCATGCCGATGGCCGCGGCGAAGCCGACGACCTGGTCGAACACCGCGGGGTCGGTGTCGTCGGTGCCCATGATCTCGGCCGTGTTGAACTTCCACACCTGGTTGGCGAAGTGCAGCGCGAGGAACTTGTCGGGACGGCCGGTGAAGTCCTTCATGTCGCTCGGCAGGAGTGTGGAGGAGTTGGTGGCGAAGATCGTCTCCGCGGGTGCGACCTCGCCCAGCTTCGTGTAGGTGTCCCGCTTGATGTCGAGGACCTCGGGCACGGCCTCGACGACGAGGTCGGCGTCGCGGACGGCGTCTGCGAGGTCGGAGGACAGGCGGATGCCGGTCGCGGCCGCCTCCGCCTTCCCGTCGCCGGCACCGGGAACCTCACGCTGGTACGTCTCGGCGAGCTCGCCGAAGCGCTTCTGCGCGTTGGCGAGGGCGTCGTCGCTGATGTCGTAGGCGGTGACGGCGAATCCGCTGTAGGCGGACTGGAACGCGATCTGCGCGCCGAGGACTCCGGTCCCGAGGACTGTCACCTTGCTGATCCGGCTGGTCATGCTTCCTTCTTTCGTTGTGGGGAGGACGCGCCCGGTTCCGGCCCGCTGCGGGCCGGGCGGTCGTCGTCGAGTGCCGCGAAGAAACCCGTGACGATCTGGTCGATCTGGGCGTGCAGGTCGGCCTCGGGGTCGTCGTCGGGATGCGCACCGGTGAATGCGCGCGCAAGTATCAGGTGCAGGATCGCGAAGATGCTCCGGCCGGCGTGCCGGGCCTGGTCCTCCGCTCGTCTCTCGTCCAGCCCGCGGTTCCGCGCGGCCTCGACGAGCCGACGCGCGATCGTCTCCTCGAAGCGGGCGACGAGATCGAGTCCCTCGGAACGGTATTTCTCGCTTGCGGAGCCGAACAGCAGCTCACGTTGGTAGTTCACCGTGTTCTCGACGTGGCTGTCGGCGGCCTCGAGAATAGGTCGGACGACGGCCTGCACCGCGTCCACCGGGTCGCGCCGCGATCGTGACGCGCGGTCGCCGGCGCTCAGGGCCGACCGGAACTGCTCGTTGTAGACCATCATCAGCAGTTCGCCCTTGGACGTCGCGTAGCGGAACAACGTTCCAGCCGCGACGTCCGCACGTTCGGAGATCTGCTGTGTCGTGACTCCCGCGAACCCCTTCTCGGCGAACAACGATGCGGCGGCGGCGAAGATGCGGGACTGCTTGTCACGCATGCTCCGGTCTCGACGACCCGGAGTTCCCGATGAGGTAACCATCCTGCGCCTCCCAAAATGAGTGGACTCATTAATGAGCGTACTCCGATACCGTCCTGCAGGCACCCGATGTGCCCGCCCGGCGTCGCCGTCGAGGACCCGTTTCATCCCCCGTTTCACCCCGTCGCGGCTGGGCCGGGCGGAATCGGAACGCTACGTTCGAGACCTGGGACCCCGCTGCTCTGCCCTCGAGGAGCAGCGGGGTCCTGTCTTTCGCGTCGTTACGCTGCGGCGGACACAGGCTCCGCGTCGCTGCGGCGGTGGAATCCGCGCACGTCGTAGATCCGGGTCACCACCCCACCCAGCACGAGGCCGATGCCGAGTCCGAGGAGTGTCATCAGGGCGCCCCGGGTCAGACCCGCCGGCCCGCTGCCGTCGAAGTACAGGATGGCCCGGGTCGCGATGTACACCTGGTGCATCGGTTCGAACGTCGACAGCCACGAGTACAACGGCGGCATGGCCTCGAGTGGCACGGTGCCTCCCGACGACGGCAGGCCCAGGATGATGAAGATCAACAGGTTCACCAGCAGTCCGGCGGAACCGAATACGGCCATCACCGAGATCGAGGTGACACCCACGGCGGTGATCGCGAGGGCGCCGTACTCCCACAGCAGCAGGGCGCGGGTCACGGGCATGCCGAGCAGGGTGGCGATCCAGAGGTAGAGCGCGGAGACGATCAGTGCCAGGATCACCATGATCGCCCACTTCACGAGCAGGACCCGGAACCGCGACAGGTGCGCCGTCTTCCGGTCGACGTACCAGGGCCCGTACTCGGTGGGGACGAAGCCGAGGGCGCTGTCGACGAGCGAGTTGACGATGGTGGCGCCGGTGAAGCCCGCGAGGATGAGCAGCAGCGTGTAGTAGAACGCGGACAGGCCCAGTCCGGTGCCGTCGGGCAGGGGCTTGTGCTCGACGAAGCGGATGTCGATCGGATCCGCCAGCACCAAGCGGCTTCCGCCGGACAACTGCAGATCCGGGGCGCTGGTGGCGAGGGTATCGGTGACCGTGGTGGTGAGTTGCTCCCCGACGGTCGTGTTCACGGTGGTCAGGGCGCGGTCGGCGATCGACTCGACGATGCCCTTGCCGAAGGTGCCGGTGCGCGGGTTGGTGTAGACGGTGATGATCGGCTTCTCGATGTCGCCGGGGATCACGCTGCCCTGCGCAAGGATCGACGTGCGTTTGGTGAAGTCGCTCGGAATCACGATCGCCCCGTAGAGCCGGCCCGAATCGAGTCCCGAGGTCGCCGCGGAGATCCCGACCTGTTGCAGATCGATCTCCTCCGGATCGACCCCGTCGGCGATGGCGGCGGTGATCTCGGCGCCGAGGTTGCGCTGCTGATCCGAACCGGGGAGCACGTCGCCGACATCCTGGTTCACGATCGCGACCGGGAACTTGTGCAAATTGTCGGCCGGATTGATCATGCTGCCGATGTAGAGGGCCGCCAGGGCCGCCATCACGGCGGTCACCACGACGACCGGCGCCAGCCAGAAGCGGGGGCTGCGCAGTGTGCCGGCGTGGGGGTCGGCGCTGATCTCCGTCGAACTCATTCCGGGCCTTCCATGGTGCGTGGAGTCGGGTAGTGCGGGTGGCCGGTCGGAACGGGCCGGCCACTCAATTGTGCACGCCCGTGAGCAGATAAGCGTCCTACTCGGCCCACTCGTGGCAGGAGACACGTCCCCGCCTCTCGCGCGAGATGGCTCACTCATGGGCACGCTAGGGGCCGAGTGAGCGAATGTATCGTGCTGTCGGTCTGATCGAGTGAGCGATACATTCGCTGTTCATCCCGCAGGGCGCGCCGTCATCGGTAAGAACGCCACC
The DNA here is from genome assembly GCF_009939605.1 of Rhodococcus sp. YH1. Classification (NCBI taxonomy): domain Bacteria; kingdom Bacillati; phylum Actinomycetota; class Actinomycetes; order Mycobacteriales; family Nocardiaceae; genus Rhodococcus; species Rhodococcus sp. YH1. The sequence goes on from NZ_WVTE01000011.1 coordinate 37,077, forward strand.
GCCGACGATGTCACCATCGGCCTGTATTTCCCGATCGGGTGCCTGCTCGTGGCAGGAGTGATGCTGGCGCTGGTGAAGCTGCCGCGGGTTGCGGCGCCGGCGGACACCACGAAACTGGTCAGGCCCACAAATGTCTGAGCCCGAGGCTTGACGCAGCCCTTCGACCTCATGGTCGGAGGGCTGCGCTGCGTCAGGAGTGCCTCTTGCCGCCTCGGCAGGTCGTCTTCCTGGGGTTATGCCGCACCGGGACGCAGAACTACTATTACCTTCACAAATATTGCCATAGTTGCTATGGTTCACATCGGGAGGGAGAAGTGACGTGAAGCACTTCCCTGTTCCTTCGAGGAGGGCGTCGGCCGGAAGCACAGATGAGGTCGTCGCATCGTGAGCGTGTTCTCAGACAGGTGGTGAAATGGGCATCGCAATGGTCCTGGATATGGCGTCGTCGGCCACACCCGATCGGCTCGCAATGGGACGCCGGGCCGATGGGGCTACCTACGGGCAGCTCGACGAGATCGCGTCGAGGGGAGCTACGGTCCTGGAGGAACTCGGGGCCCGCCATGTCGTCTTCGTGGGCGTGAACGGCCCCGTTCTGCCGGTCCTGATGTTCGCCTCGGCACGCGCCGGCATCCCGCTCGCGCCGCTGAACTACCGACTCGGCGCCGACCAGCTACGCGAACTGATCGAGCGGCTCGACCAGCCGATCGTCGTCGCCGACGACGTGTACGTCGACAAGCTCTCCGGGCTCTCGCACCGGATCGTCACGCCCTCGCAGTTCCTCGAGCTCGCACGCACGACGGAGCGGGCGACGGAGGATCGCTCGGCCGATGACGACACGGCGATCGTGCTGTTCACGTCGGGAACGACCTCGGCACCCAAAGGGGTGTTGCTCCGTCACCGACATCTGCTGTCGTATCTGCTCAATACCGTCGAATTCGGTTCTGCGGGAGAAGAACAGGCGACGCTCGTCAGCACCCCGCCCTATCACATCGCGGGTCTGGGGGCGGTGCTCAGCAACATCTACGCCGGCCGTCGGATGGTGCATTTGCCCGACTTCTCGCCCCAGGCGTGGCTCGATCTCGTCCGAGAGGAGGAGGTATCGAGCGCGATGGTCGTGCCGACGATGCTCGCGCGCATCGTGGAACATCTCGACGGCGCACCCGCCGACACACCGTCCCTCGCGTCTCTCGCGTACGGCGGAGCCCGCATGCCACAGCCGGTGCTCGAAAAGGCCCTGACGGCCTTCCCCGACACCGGCTTCGTGAATGCCTACGGTCTCACCGAGACCAGTTCGACGATCGCCGTGCTCGGTCCCGAGGACCATCGGGCAGCGTTCGCCGACCCTGCCCTCCGCGGCCGGCTTGCTTCTGCGGGACGCATCGTTCCCGGGATGCAGGCCCAGGTCCGGGACGAGGACGACGTGACCGTCCTCGCCGAGGGGGAGACGGGGCTGCTCTGGGTTCGCGGCGCACAGGTCAGTGGCGAGTACATGGGCAAGGGTTCGGTGCTCGACGCGCACGGCTGGTTCCCCACCCGCGACCGCGCCCGGATCGAGGGCGGCTTCCTCTACATCGGCGGCCGCGCCGACGACACCATCATTCGGGGCGGCGAGAACATCGCACCGGCCGAGATCGAGGACGTCCTTGTGCATCACGGCCAGGTCCGTGAGGCGGCCGTGATCGGTGTGCCGGACGACGAGTGGGGCGAGCGAATCTGCGCGGTGATCGTGCCGAACAGCGAGGTTCACGACGATGCACAGTCGTTCCGGGCCTGGTGCCGTGAGCGGCTGCGCGGCTCCCGCACACCGGACGACGTCGTGTTCGTCGACGAGCTGCCGCGGACGCCGACCGGCAAGCTCGTGCGGCGCGACCTCGTCGACCGGATCTGCGCCGTCGCCTGACCGCCACTTCCGGGTACCGCCCCGGGCGCTCATCAGCTCTTTCGCAGTTCCCGATCCGACATGGAGGACGAGACCGACGTGAACCTCACCGGCACAGCAGATCCGACTCAGCAGGCGTGGGTGCTGCGCGCCCGGCCGAGCGGCCGGCCACGCGGTACCGACGTCGAACTCGTGGCGACGACGATCGGCGCTCCCGGGGCCGGCGAGGTCCGCGTCGCGAACCTGGTGATGTCGGTCGAGCCGTACATGCGGGGGCGCATGGGCGGCGAGGCCACCTACGCGGAGCCCTACGAGATCGGCGAGCCGATGCTCGCCCCGACCGTCGGGCGCGTCACCGAGTCCTCCGAGAGCGCCGTCCCCGTCGGTGCTCTCGTCCTGCACGACCACGGTTGGCGGGAGCATTCGCTGGTCCCGGCATCCGAGTGCCGTGTCCTGCGGCACGACGACCTCCCGCCCGCCATGCATTTGGGATTGTTGGGGATTCCCGGCATGACGGCATGGGTCGGCGTCGAGCGGATCGCTCGCGTCGTGGCCGGCGATGTCGTGTTCGTGTCGTCGGCCGCCGGAGCGGTCGGCTCGACGGTTGTCCAGCTCGCGAAACTGCGCGGTGCCACGGTGATCGCGAGTGCCGGGTCGCCCGAGAAGGTTGCGCTCACGAGGAGCCTGGGAGCCGACGCCGCATTCGACTACCACGACGGCCCGATCAAGGATCTTCTGCGCCGTGCAATGACCGAACTCGGTGTCACGGGCGTGGACGTGTACTTCGACAACGTCGGCGGAGAACATCTCGAGGCCGCAATCCGGGTGATCAACGATCACGCCCGCATCGCGCTGTGCGGAATGATCAGCATCTACAACGCGTCCGCGCCGCAGCCCGGCCCGAACAATCTCCTCAAACTCATCTGGCGGCGCGCGCGTATGGAGGGTTTCCTCCTCGGCGACCACCTCGACGCCCGTGACGAATTCGAGTCCGAAATGGCTGATCTCGTCCGAACGAATCGAATTCGACCTGTGCACACCGAATTCCCCGGCGGTGTCGCGAGAGCGTGGGACGCCTTCCTCGGCATGCTCGACGGCACCGCCACCGGGAAGGCCGTGGTCCCGCTCGCAACGGACGCCGGCGCCTGACCGAACCGAACCCGTCGGCACACACCCGTCGGCGCCGCCCCTGCGGTGCCGCCCCCAACCTACCGAAATCCGGCACAGTCCCGAATCCCACGGGGCGGCCTCATATCCGAAGGAGCCATACGATGACCGACCAGGCGCTGCCGTTGGAAGGGAAGGTCGCCCTCGTCACGGGCGGGAGCCGTGGCCTCGGGCGGGAGATGACCCTCGCGTTCGCGCGGGCCGGTGCGGACACCGTGATCGTCAGCCGCAAGGTGGAGAGCTGCGAAAAGCTGGCTGCGGAGGTCGCCGAGACCACCGGTCGCCGGGCTCTTCCGCTGGCCTTCCACGTCGGCGACTGGGACGCTCACGAACCGCTCGTCGACCGTGTCTACGAGGAGTTCGGCCACATCGACGTCCTCGTCAACAACGCCGGTATGGCCCCGCTGTACCCGAGCCTGGACCAGGTGTCGGAAGCCCTGTTCGACAAGGTCGTCGACGTCAACTTCAAAGGGCCTTTCCGTCTCACCGCCCTGATCGCACCGCGGATGGCGGCCGGTACGGGCGGTTCGATCATCAACATCAGTTCGATCGCGGCCGAGCGACCGACCCCGAACGACCTGCCCTATGCGGCGGCGAAGGCGGGACTGAACGCCCTCACCAAGGGTTTCGCGCAGGCGTACGGGCCCACGGTCCGGGTCAACACGATCATGGCCGGTGCGTTCCTCACCGACATCAGCAAAGCATGGGACATGGATTACGCCAACGAGATCTTCGACGCCCTGCCGCTGCAGCGAGCCGGGAACCCGGACGAGATCGTCGGCGCCGCCCTGTATCTGGCCGGTCCCGGCTCCACCTACACCACCGGTGCGATCATCCCGGTCGACGGTGGCCGGACGTCGACCGCCTGATTGTGGCGAACCCGTGACCGCCAGAACGCACTGACCCATACCGTCGGCCGTGCCGACCGTTCTACAGGAGTCGTCCAGCATGCACCTTCTCGCCCGACGCTCGCGCCCTGACCGCACCGTCCGTCGCCGGTCCTCCCTCACCCGCGCCACCGCCGGGATCGCCGTCGCCGTCGTGTCCACGATGCTCGCCGCATGCGGTGGGGGCGGCGACGATCGCATCACCTCGGAGTCCGTCGGCGCCACCGGTCCGGTCGGGGACTCGGCCTGGCAGCAGGTCGTCGAGGCCGCCAGGACGGAGGGCGAGGTCACGATCTACTCGTCCAATGCGGCCGACGCCCTTGCCGAACTGGGCCGCCGATTCGAGGCGGACTACGGCATCCGAGTGAACGTCGTCCGTGACGTCGATGCGAACATCCACCAGAAGGTCGGGGCGGAGGCGGCCACCGGCAACCAGGTTGCCGACATCGTCACCCAGGCCACCTCTCCCTGGGTCGTCGAGCTCGCCGCTGCCGGCGGTGTCGTGAAGCCGATCGGCCCAGCCTTCACCGACCCGGCCTCCGAATACGACACCGACACGTTGCTGCGTGACTCCGGCGACTTCGTCTCCGGCGCCTCCGTGCTGACCTTCGGCTGGAACACCGACCGGTACCCCGCGGGACTGGAAAGCTACGAGGACCTGCTCGACCCGGCGCTGGCGGACGGCAAGATCGGCATCGTGCTGCCGACGTCGACCGCGCACGTCGACTTCTACGGCAGCTACCTCGAGCAGGTCGGTGGTGAGGGCTTCGTCGAGAAGCTCGCCGCACAGAAGCCGCGGATCTACCCCGGCGCGCTGCCGGTCGCGCAGGCCCTCGCGTCCGGCGAGATCGCCGCGACGGTGTTCGCCCAGGACCAGACGGTGGAGAAGAAGAACGGTGCACCGGTCGACAGCGGGTTCGACCAACTCGTGTGGGGTGCCCCGATGTACACGTCGATTCTCGCGAAAGCCCCGCACCCCAACGCTGCCCAGCTCCTCGCCAACTACATGATCACTCCGTCCGGGCAGGAGGCGCTCTCGTTCCGCAATGCGGCCGTACTGCCGAACATCTCGTCGGCGGTTACGACGATCGACACGGTGGCTCCGCAGGACCTGAGGGCGATGACTCCCGAGTCGTTGGAGGCGCTGAAGCTTCGCTTCGGCCGGCTGTTCAACCAGTGACGACGGCAGGCAACAGCGTCCGGTCGTGCGGTGCTCTCGAACCGGTCCGGGCGCACGACGGTACTTCCGAGAAGGAGACGGATTGATGGGAAGAGTTGAAGGCAAGGTCGCGCTCGTCACAGGCGCAGCCCGGGGACAGGGCCGGTCGCATGCGCTGCGGTTCGCGCAGGAGGGTGCGGATGTCGTCATCCTCGATGCATGCACCGAGATCGACTCGGTGCCTTACCCACTCCCGACCGAGGTGGAACTGAAGGAGACCGAGGCGCTGGTCGCCGCGACCGGGCGGCGCGTACTGGCACGCACCGCCGATGTGCGCAGCCAGGAGCAGCTCGACGCGGTCGTCGACGAGGCCCTCGCGGAGTTCGGCCACATCGATATCGTCGCCGCCAACGCCGGCATCGTCGGCTTCCGTCCTACGTGGGAGCTCAGCGACACCGAGTGGCAGGACATGCTCGACGTCAACCTCACCGGCGCCTTCCATACCGTCAAGGCGGTCGTGCCGGCGATGATCGAGGCCGGTCACGGTGGGTCGATCGTCATCACGAGCTCGATCCAGGCCATGCTCGGGTCCGCCAACATCGCGCACTACAATGCCTCCAAGAGCGGCGTCATGGGCCTGATGCGCACGCTCGCCGCGGAACTCGGCCCGCACGGCATCCGGGTCAACACCGTCAACCCGAGCGCCGTCGAAACCCCGATGCTGCTGAACGACGCCACCTTCCGGATCTTCGGCCCGGATCTGGACAATCCCGGTCGCGAAGACCTGTGGGAACGCTCCAAAGATCGCAATCCGATGGGCGTCGGATGGGTTTCGGCGGCCCACTTGAGCAACGCGGTGCTGTTCCTGGCCTCCGACGAAGCCCAGTTCATCACCGGGGTCGCACTGCCCGTCGACATGGGGGTCCGGTTGTGACGATCACCGACACTCGCGGAACGACATCCGCGGACCTGACGCAGCGGCTCGCCGGACGACGGGTGTTCCTCACCGGCGGCGGCAGCGGAATCGGCGCGGCCGTCGCACACCGCCTCGCCGCCGAGGGCGCGGCCGTCGCGGTCACCGACGCCCGTGAGGACGCGGCCGTGGAGGTCGCCGATGCGGTGCGCGCGGCCGGCGGCACCGTGATCGGGTCGGTGTGCGACGTCGGCGACGAGTCCTCCGTCGCCGCAGCCGTACGCGCGGCCGTCGCAGAATTCGGCGGGCTGGACGGGGTGGTCACGTGCGCGGGTATCTCGGGCACCGCCATGCTGCACGAGATGGACCTGGAGCACTGGGAGCGCATCCTGCGGGTGAACCTCACCGGCACCTTCCTGCCGCTGCGCGCGTCGATTCCGCACCTGCTCGACGCCGGCGGGGGGTCGATCGTCACCGTCGGATCGGTTGCGTCCCTCGTGTCCACGAATCTGAACACTCCCGGCTACGACGCGTCGAAGGGAGGCGTCCTGCAACTGACCCGCTCGGTCGCCATGGGGTACGCCGATCGGGGGATCCGCGCCAACTGCCTGTGTCCGGGTCTGGTGAGCACCGGACTGCGCGCGAATTCTGCTGCGCTGCAAGGGCCGGAACCGGAGGCTACGCGCAGCCGGGTCGTCGAGAACACAGCGCTGGCGCGGTCGGCCGACCCCGGCGAGATGGCGTCGGTGGTCGCGTTCCTGCTCTCCGACGACGCCTCGTTCATGACCGGAGCCGCGATTGCCGCGGACGGCGGCTTGACCGCGAACTGACGAGACCGGTGGAATCCGGCCTCGACCTCGAGCATTCCGAAAACGACAGAACCCATCCGCCCGCCGCTTCCCGGCGAGCGCTACGCAGAGGTGACCGCCTATGTCCACCGACCCCACCTGGCGCAGGGATGCCTGCGCGATCGCCGGCATCGGCACGACGGAGTACTCCCGCGACTCCGGTGTGTCGGTCACCGCTCTGGCCGTCGAGGCCGCATCGAACGCCCTCGCTGATGCCGGACTGACTCCGGCCGATGTCGACGGCATCGTCCGCAACGACATGGACCTGGTCTCGTGTGCGGCCCTGGCCGACGGACTGGGCGTTCCGAACCTGACCTACTGGGGCGAGGCCGGCCCGGGCGGCTCCGGACCGGCCGCGATGGTCGCGCAGGCCGTCGCCGCGATCATGAGCGGGCAGGCGACCACCGTCGTGGTCTTCCGCTCCCTCAACGGCCGCTCCGGCCGCCGCTTCGGTCTCTCCCCGGTCGCCACCCCCGAGGTCGGGGGCAACGAGACGTTCGAGGAGTTCTTCGGCCCCTACGGCCTGCTGTCATCGGGCCAGTACTTCGCCCTCGTCGCGCAGCGCTACATGACCGAGACCGGCCTCACCGCCGAGCAACTTGCGCAGATCGCCCTGGTGACCCGCCGCCGTGCCAACGCCAATCCGGCTGCACAGATGTACGAGCGCACCATGACACTCGACGACTACTTCGACTCACGCATGCTGTCGTCACCGCTGCGTCTGTACGACTACTGCCTCGAAACCGATGGTGCCGCCGCGGTCGTCGTCACCACCACCGAACGAGCCGAGGACCTGAGGCAGACACCGGCCCTGATCCGATCGGTCGCGATGTCCACATGTCCGCACCCACAGCCGGGCCTCATGTACCCGACGCTCATGCGTGAGGACATCACCGCCCTGCCGTCGCGGGTGTGTCAGGAGACGCTGTACTCGCGGGCCGGGCTCGGACCGGCCGACGTCGACGTCGCACAGATCTACGACTGCTATTCGATCACGGCGCTGATTCAGCTCGAGGACTACGGCTTCTGCAAGCGCGGGGACACCGGCGATTTCCTTGCCGACGGACAGATCGACCTCGGGGGGTCGATCCCGATCAATACGAGTGGAGGACACATGTCCGAGGGATACATCCACGGAATGAACCACGTCGTGGAGGGAGTGCGGCAGATCCGCGGCACCTCCACCAGCCAGGTCGAGGGAGCCCGGGTCTCCCTCGTCACCTCCGCGCCGCCGCCGGCGGCCAGCGCGCTGATCCTGGTGTCGGCATGAGTGCCGGCGGCACCGCCGTACCGGCGGACACCACGCGGGACCGGCTGCGCCCCCTCGTCACCGAGCGCGGCAGCAAGGGCTTCTTCGACGCCGCCGCGGACGGAGAGCTCGCGATCCTCACCTGTGAGGACTGCGGCCGCCGCATACACCTGCCCCGGCCGCGTTGTGTGTACTGCGCGAGCACGTCGGTGCGCTGGAAGCCGGTCGCCCGCACAGGCACCGTCTATGCCCACACGGTCGTCGAGCATCAGGTCCATCCGCTGTTTCCGGTGCCGTACACGGTGATCGTCGTCGACGTCGACGGTGAGGCGGACGGGGTTCGGCTGATCGGCAACCTGCCCGGCCGCATCGACGTCGCGGCCGGTACCCCCGTGCGTAGTGCGTTCGAGGACCTCGGCACCGACGCGGCGGGCAACCCTGTGGTGCTGCCGGTGTGGGAGATCGACACCGAACGCACGGCCGCTACGGATGGAGCCGGCCGATGAGCGCCTCCACCGCAACGTGGCGCCCCATCGACCCGGAGTTGTTCGTCGGCGGCGACGCCGGGGCCGCGCTGCGGGGCGCCCGCTGCCCGTCCTGCGGCACGGTCACCTTCCCGTACCAGAGCGGTTGCCCGCGGTGCGGCGCGAATGCGATGACGGATCTCGAACTGCCGCGCGAGGGCACCCTGTGGTCCTACACCGTGCAGTCCTTCCCGCCGAAACACCCGTTCGTGTGCGTCGAGCCGTTCGAGCCGTTCGGCGTGGGCTATGTCGACCTCGGTGACGTGATCGTCGAGTCCCGACTGACCGTCGCCGATGCGGGTGCGTTGCGAATCGACATGCCGATGCGGCTGACCACGATCGTCAACCACGTGGACGAGGACGGCACCGAGATCGTCACGTTCGCGTTCGCCCCGAGCAGTGAGGAGCAGCGATGAAGGTCGCGATCGTGGGTGTCGGCATCCACAGGTTCGGTCGCACGGAGGGTGTCAGCGGGCTCGAACAGGGCGCGCATGCGGCACGGCAGGCCCTGGCCGATGCCGGCGTCGAGTTCAGGGATATCCAGTTCGCGTACGGGGGCAGCGATTCGGCCGGCAACGCCGATACACTCGTCTCCGCTCTGGGCCTGACCGGGCTGCCGTTCGTCAACGTCAAGAACGGCTGCGCGACCGGGGGCAGTGCCCTGACCTCCGCGGTCAGCCGGATCCGTTCCGGCGAGTCCGATCTGGGGCTGGTCGTCGGGTTCGACAAGCACCCGCGTGGCGCGTTCAATGCCCGCCCCGAGGACAACGGGATCGGCCGCTGGTACGGCGAGAGCGGCATGATGGTCACCACCCAGTTCTTCGCAATGAAGATCCAGCGTTACCTCGTCGAGCACAACCTGCCCAGGTCGCTGCTCGCGACGGTCGCCGCCAAGGCCTTCCGCAACGGTGCACTCGCGCCGCACGCGTGGCGCCGCACACCGTTGACGGAGGAGCAGATCGCCGGCTCCACGATGGTCAACGACCCGCTCACGCAGTACATGTTCTGCTCACCGGCCGAGGGAGGGGTGGCCCTCGTCCTCGCCCGTGCGGACCGGGCCCACGAATACACCGATACCCCGGTGTTTCTCGGCGCTGCGGAACTGCGGTCCCGAGAGTTCGGCTCGTTCGAGGTGTTCAGCCCCTGGACGTCACCCGAGCGGACCGACGGGCCGACCGTCACCGCGTCCCGCGCGGCGTTCGAGGCCGCCGGCATCGAACCCGGGGACGTCGACGTCGCACAGATCCAGGACACCGAGGCCGGAGCCGAGATCATGCACCTCGCCGAGACGGGACTGTGCAAGCACGGCGAGCAGGAATCCCTCATCCGGTCCGGTGCCACCGAGATCGGAGGTTCGATCCCGGTCAACACCGACGGCGGCTGCCTGGCCAACGGCGAGCCGATCGGCGCGACCGGCCTGCGCCAGGTCTACGAGAACGTCGTACAGCTCCGCGGCGCGGCAGGGGACCGGCAGGTCCCGGGGGAGCCGAAGGTCGGCTTCACCCACGTGTACGGTGCGCCGGGTATCAGCGCCTGCACCGTCCTCACGCGCTGAGCGGCACATCCCGACTTCACCTTCCGAGTAGGAGACCACCGATATGGCATGGGATTTCGAAACCGACCCACAGTTCCAGGAGAAGCTGGACTGGGTGCAGCGATTCGTGGACGAGGAGGTTGCCCCGGTCGACCGCGTCGTTGAGCACGCATGGGATGTCACCGACCCCACCCGGAACAAGCTCATCCGGCCCCTGCAGGACGTCGTGCGCGGGCAGGGCCTGTGGGCATGCCACCTGGGTCCGAAGCTTGGCGGCCCGGGCTACGGGCAGGTCAAGCTCGCACTGCTCAACGAGATCCTCGGCGCGACCCACAGCGGCCCCGTGGTGTTCGGCTGCCAGGCACCGGACTCCGGCAACGCCGAGATCCTCGCGCACTACGGCACACCCGAACTCAAGGAGCGGTACCTCCGGCCCCTCATCGACGGCGACATCATGTCCTGCTACTCGATGACCGAACCGCAGGGCGGCTCGGATCCGACCAGCTTCGTCACCCGTGCCGTCCGGGATGGCGACCACTACGTCATCAACGGTGAGAAGTGGTTCTCCTCGCACGCCCGGTTCTCGTCGTTCCTGATCGTGATGGCCGTGACCGACCCCGCCGCCCCGCGGACGAAGCGCGCGTCGATGTTCGTCGTCCCCATGGACACCCCGGGCATCGAGATCATCCGCAACGTCGGGGTATGGGGACACAACGAGGCGGAGGGCACCCACGCCTACATCCGTTACACCGACGTGCGCGTGCCCGCCGACCACCTGCTCGGCAAGGAAGGCGAGGGCTTCGCCGTCGCGCAGACCCGCCTGGGCGGCGGACGCATCCATCACGCGATGCGCACCGTCGGGTTGGTCCGCGCCTCGCTCGACATGATGCTCGAGCGCGCGGTGTCTCGTGAGACGCGCGGCCGGAGCCTCGGCGACATGCAGTTGGTGCAGGACATGATCGCCGAGTCGTGGGCCGAACTCGAGCAGTTCCGCCTGCTCGTCCTGCGGACAGCCTGGAAGATCGACGAACTCGACGACTACAAGAAGGTCATCGCCGACATTTCCGCCGTGAAGATGGTGATGCCCAAGGTGCTCAACAACGTCGTGTCCCGGGCGATCCAGCTGCACGGATCGCTCGGCATCTCGAAGGAGATGCCGTTCGGCAAATGGCTGCTCGAGAGCTACCACATGGGCCTGGCCGACGGCGCCACCGAGCTGCACAAGCAGCAGATCGCCAAGCAGCTGCTGAAGAACGCCACGCCGGCCTCGGGCCTGTTCCCGACGACGCACCTGCCGGCGCTCGATGCGGCCGCCGAACTCAAGTTCGGCCTGCCCGCGGTGGGAGCCCAGTGATGAGGGGCTCGGTCGTGTCCGACGAGCAGCCCTCGGCCCCGAGCGTCGAGGAGCCACGCACGGAGGTCGCGCCGGTCCGCACGGGGGAGGACCTCGACTGGGCCGCGCTCGAGGCATACCTGCGGATGCACCTCGACGACCTCGACGGGGGGGAGTTCTCCGTCCTGCAGTTCCCGCGCGGCTCAGCGAATCTCACCTATCGTGTGGGCTTCGGCGACCGTCTCCTCGTCGTGCGCCGCCCGCCCTTCGGCCAGCTCGCTCGGGGCGCTCACGACATGACGCGTGAATATCGGGTCCTGTCCCGTCTGCACCGCGAGTACGACCGTGCCCCCCGGGCACTGTTGCACTGTGCGGACGAGAGTGTCGTCGGCGCCGAGTTCTTCGTCTCCGAGTACCGTGACGGCGTCGTGGTGTGGGATTCGGTGCCAGAGTCGATGTCCGGCGTCGACGATGCCGGCCGGAGGATCGGCTTCGCGGTGATCGATGCGCTCGCGGATCTGCATGCGGTCGATCCCGCCACATGCGACCTGGCCGGTCTCGGCCGGCCCGAGGGCTACCTGGAGCGGCAGGTGCATGGCTGGTCGGAACGGTGGAATGCCGTCGCCGAGTACGCCCCGGCCGAGACCGCGGCGCTCGTATCGGAGGTGTCCCGGCGGATCCGTGCGGCGATCCCGGCGAGCCAGCGGGCCGGGATCGTGCACAACGACTACAAGGTCGACAATTGCCAGTTCCCGCACGGCGACCCGGCTCGGGTCAAGTCGGTGTTCGACTGGGACATGGCCACGACTGGGGACGTGCTGGCCGACTTGGGCACGCTGCTCAACTACTGGCCGGACCGGACCGTGGATCCGGAGTCGGATGCGGCGTTCATCGTCGTACCCGGCATGCACGGCCTCGACCTGCCTTCGCGGGCGGAGGTGGTCGAGCGGTACTCGGCCGGTAGCGATCTGGACCTGTCGCGCGTCGACTGGTACGAGGCGTTCGGATGCTGGAAGACCGTGGTCATTCTGCAGCAGCTCTACGCACGGTTCGTACGCGGCGAGACCACCGACGCACGGATGGGTCAGCGCGGCGAATTCGTCGCGCCCCTCGCCCGTCGGGCGCTCGGTCTGCTCCCCGCCTGACCCAAGCCTCCGCACGCTCGTCCGCGCGGTGGCACCGGCCACCGCGCGGACGAATCGTCTCACCATCGATCACACGAAAGGCGAACTCCATGGCCTCCGTCGGACTGAGCGCATACGGGATGAACCCCACCGAACTCCTCGAACTGGCGACCTGCGCCGACGATCTGGGATTCGACGCACTGTGGCTGGGGGAGCACGTGCTCCATCCCGTCGCCTACTCCAGCAGCCACCCTTCTACGGGGACGGCGCAGCACCACACGGGGCCCATCGTCGATGTGTCGACGGAGCTGACGGATCCGTGGGCGGTGCACGCGGCCGTGGCCGCGACCACGAACCGCATCAAACTGGGCACGGCCGTGTATGTCGCTGCGCTGCGGCACCCGCTGCACACTGCGCGCACCACCATCACCGTGCAGGAACTCAGCGGTGGTCGCCTGCTCTTCGGGGTCGGTGCCGGTTGGCTCGAGGAGGAGTTTGCAGCGCTGGACGTGCCGTTCCGCAAACGCTTCTCGCGAACCGACGAGTGCGTGACCATCCTGAGGAAGGCGTGGTCGGGCAGGCCGTTCTCCCATGAGGGCGAGCACTATCGATTCGACGAGGTGCAACTGCATCCTCGCCCTGTGCATGTGCCCGTGATCCACGGCGGCAACGGACCGAAAGCACTCCATCGTGCGGCACGACTGGGGGACGGGTGGTTCTCCTCCGGCACGCCGAGCTTCGAGCAGGCGGTGGAGATGGTGACCGAGATCCGCAGGCTTCGGCACGAATTCGGTCGGACGGGCGAGTTCCCGTGCTACGTGCGTGTCGAGGCGGCGGACGCGGCGGACCTGCGGCGGTACCGCGACCACGGAATCGAGGACCTCGTGGTCTGGGCCGACTCGGTCTGGCAGGGCGACACGGTGGAAGAGCGGCGTGACTCCCTGGCCGCGGCCGCCGATCGTCTCGGTGTGAAATCGTGAAGGGTGTGAGAATCAGTTCGCGCCTGCAACATTCACGACCGGGATCGACGCGCCGCTGACCGCGCGCGAGGAATCACCGAGCAGGAAACCGATGACCTCGGCGATGTCGGTGGGGCGGGCCCAGGTGGAGCGGTCGGCCTCGGGCATCGCGGCGCGGTTGGCGGGGGTGTCGATCATGGCGGGCAGCAGGCCGTTCACCCGAATGTTGTCGTCGGCGTACTCCACTGCGAGTGCCTGGACCAGGGCGGAGACGGCAGCCTTGGAAGCGACGTAGGTGGCCGCGCCGGGGAAGGGCCGGACGGCGGCGGCGGAGCCGATGCAGACCACGGACCCACCGCCGTGGCGGATGAGTTCGGGCAGGGCGGCCTGGATGACGCGGTAGGCGATCTTGAGGTTGACCGAAAGCTGGGCGTCGAGGACCTCGAGGGGTGTTTCGTGGACCCGGCGGCCGGCAGCGAATCCGCCGACCAGGTTGACCACGCCGAACAGCGGCCGGTCCTCGTCCTTCGTCGCGCACTCCACGATCGCCTCGACGGCCTGCTCGTCGGACAGGTCGGCGCGGATCGTCTCGAGGTTCGGGTGCGGAGCGATGCGGTCGAGTTCGGCATCGACGTACCAGGGGACCACCAGTCGCCAGCCGGCGTCGAGGAGGTGGCCGGTGACCGCGGCGCCGAGGCCGCCGGTGCCGCCGGTGACGATCACGGTGCGGGCGGGGGACGTCTCTTTCATGGACAAGGCCTTTCGAGGTGCGAATGGGTCGTATCGGGATGGAAGGTGCGGTCAGGGCACGCGAGGGTCGGCGCGCCGGATCTCGGGGGCCGCACGCCAGTCGTCGAGCCCGTGCTCGACCGTGCCGATGCAGGTTTCACCACGGGTCAGCGCGGACCAGTGGGCGTGATTGAGCTGGTGCAGGGTGAAGCCCGCCTCGAGCGCGGACTGGAATCCGCCGGCGTCCTGGCTCTGGTTCACCGACTCCTTGATCAGCAGGGCTGCCATGGTGGGGATCCGGGCGATCCGGCGCGCGAATGCGAGAGTCGAGTCGGCGAGTTCGTTCTCGGGGAAGATCTTCGAAATCATGCCGAGGGCATGGGCATCGGCGGCATCGAGGCAGTCACCGGTCAGGAGAACTTCCTTGGTCTTGCGGTGACCGAACTCCCACGGATGGGCGAAATACTCGACGCCGCACATCCCCAACCGGGTGCCGACGACGTCCGCGAACGTGGTGTTCTCGGCTGCGACGATCAGATCGCAGCTCCACATCAACATGAGCGCCGCGGAGTACACGGCTCCGTGCACCTGCGCGATGGTGATCTTGCGGAGGTTACGCCATCGGCGGGTGTTCTCGAAGTAGTAGTGCCACTCCTGGTGGAGCCGCATCTCTATCTCGGAGTAGGTGGTTCCGTTGCAGGCGTAGGAGACGTGCTGGCCCGAGCCCGGAGCGCGCTCGCGCACGTCGTCCGAGGACCCGAGATCGTGCCCGGCCGAGAAGGACGGTCCGTGGCCCCCCAGGATGACCACGCGCACCGTGTCGTCGGCCTCGGCGCGTGCGTAGGCCTTGCCGAGTTCGACGAGCAGGCCCCGGTTCTGGGCGTTGCGCTGCTTCGGGCGGTCGAGCATGATGCGGACGATGCGACCCGCGTCGAGGGACTCGTAGGTCAGGTACTGGTAGTCGGTCATCACGGTCCTCACGGAGTCCGGCGCCGGCCGACGGTGTGTCCGCGCGCCCGACTAAATATTGCAATATTTGGTGTGGTTATCGATATGTACCGTATCCTTTGCTGTGGCGCAAGTCACCGGGTCGCTGTAAGGCTTTGCGGTTCAACGCTGCCGGCGGTGGTGAACGGGCAGTCGGCGCCGGCCGAGGGCCAGCACCCCCAACGCCAGCGCGACGGCGCCGGCGGCGGCGGCGAACGGAACGTGAGGGTTGAAGATCTCGCCCATCCAGCTTGCGGCCCACGGGGCGATCGCGCCGCCGCCGAAGCGCACGAAGCTGTACGCCGCGGCTGCGGTGCTCCCGTCCACCGGCGCGGCGTCCATGCCGATTTCGGTCACCAGGGTGTTGAGGACGCCCAGGAACAGGCCCGAGACGACAATGCATGCCACGACCGCCGGTCGGTTGCCGGTGAACACGGCCACGACTGCAAGGGTGAGGGCGAACAGGGCCAGGCCCAGGGCGGTCGCGCCGATCGCGCCGAGCGCGGTGCGCAACCGAGGCGCGACGGACACCGACGAGATCACCACGCACACGCCCCAGCCGCAGAAGACGAATCCGAGCGGGAGAGGATCGAGTTCGAGGACGAACGGCGCGTATGCGAACAGGGCGAAGAGGCCGAGGTGGTACAGCAGGGAGACGAGGGCGATCGACAGCAGGCCCGCGTGCCCGAGCGCCCGGAGCGGTGCGATGAGCGGGATCGGCCGGTCGGGCGTCGTGGCGGGCGGCAGCAGGACGACGAGCAGCGCGAAGGCCACGGCCATGAGTACGGAGGCGCCGAGGAAGGCGGCGCGCCAGGAGATCTGGCCGAGAAGTCCGCCGACGAGCGGGCCCGTCGCGATGCCGATGCCGACAGCGGACTCGTAGAAGACGATGACCCTCGGTGCACCGCCGGCCGCGGCACCGACGATCGCGGCCAACGCGGTCGCGACGAACAGCGCATTCCCCAGGCCCCATCCGGCACGGAAGCCGATGATCTGACCGAGGGTCCCCGACAGGCTCGCGCCCAGGGCGCACCCGGCGATGACGAACAGGCCGAACAACAGAGTCCTGCGGGTGCCGATGCGGCTGGAGACCGCGCCGGTCACGAGCATCGCGAGCCCCATCACGGCCATGTAGCCGGTGAACAGCAACGACACCTGTGACGGTGTGCCCCCGAGTTGCCCGGCCAGCGGGAGCAGGATCGGACTGACCACGCCGATGCCCATGAATGCGACGATCACGGCGAACGTGATCGCCCATACCGCACGCGGTTGCTTCGTCCGCCCCGGTACGACGGCCGGCGGGGGTGCGGGCGCTGCTGTGGACGATTCCGCCGGGACGGACGTCTCGTCGGTAGGCGTGGGAGGTGTGGTCGTCAAAGGGTCTCCGCTTTCGTTCGTCGCTCGACGGGACCCGGACGCGTTCGCAGCCCGTGCGTGCCCTAGGTGGCCGGCAAGCGCGGACTGAACGACGAGGAGCGGGCTAGCCGGTCAGAGCCACTCCACCCGCTCGTCGAGGATGCGCGGGTTCTGGCGGCTGATGCGGTCGATGACCTCGCGCATGTGTGCGCGGGTCAGAGTGCGGGCGAGTTCGGCGTTGCCGGCAGCGATGGCGTCGTGGATCTGGCGGTGCGGCTCGGTGAAGGCCTCCCGCTCCTTCTCGTTCCACTCCTCGGGGTGGGCGCCGAGCATCCGGTCGGTATACAGGTGGGCCAGGGCCGAACCGGTAAGGTCGAGGACGTAGTTGCCGGTCAGGTTCCGCAGCGCGCTGTGGAATCCGGTGGCGGTCTCGGTGACCTCTTCGTTCGACATGTCCGGTCTGAGATCGTGGGCGGCCAGGGGAGTGAGGTCGACGTCCTCTCCGGCGGCGATCCGATCGGCGAGCATTGCTGCGGCCAGCCCCTCCATCTCCAGGGCGGCCTCGGCGACTTCGCGGAACTGAATGCCGTTCGCCTGCAGATACATCGACAGCGTGTCGCCGAACTCGGAGCCCGAGGGCTCCGACACGATCGGGCCCCCGCCCAGGCCCTGCCGGACCGTCACCAGCCCCTGCGCCTCGAGCAGGCGCAGGCCCTCTCGCACCGACGCGCGGCCGACCCCGAACCGCTTGGCCATGTCGTTCTCGGACTCGAGCGCGGAACCTGGGCCGAGCCGGCGGTCGGCGATGTCCTTGGCGACCATGCGCGCGACCGTCCGCGAGACCTTCTCGTTCCGTGTCATCGCGATGGCGCGTCGGAGGGCCGCGGTTCCTGCGGGAGAACCCATGGTGTTGCGCGTCATTCGATGTCCTCGTCGGTTGTTCGGTCGGCGATCGGGATGGTGACGAGTATAGGGACCGAGACCCTCCCGACCGCGTCCTCCCTATTAACCATGCCAATATTTCGTATCTAATGCTATACCAAACTTATGACGCAGCACACAGTGGAACATTATCCGCAGCACTCCTACTCGCGGCACCAGTCACTGGCGGGGCAGAGTGCCCTGGTCACAGGTGGTAGCGAAGGCATAGGCCGCGGCATCGCGGAACGGTTGCTCGACGCCGGCGCGACGGTCGCGGTAGCCGCCCGTCGGTCGGAAATCCTCGACGAGGCGGTCGCGTCGCTGCGCGCTCGATGCGGCGACGAGTCGCGGGTCTCGGGCATCGTGGCCGACATCGCGGACGCCGACTCGGTGGCGGCGATGTTCGAACGGGTCGAGCGGGAGTTCGGATCGCTCAACATCCTGATTGCGAACGCCGGCAGCGGCACCGTGGCGCCGTTCCTCGAACTCACCGAGGAGCAGTGGCAGGCCTGTATCGATCTCAACCTCACCGGCACGTTCCGGTGCGTGCAGGCTGCGGCCCGCGCGATGGTCCCCCACGAGGGGACGAACCGCTCGATCGTCGTGGTCTCGTCGATCCGGGCGCTGGGAGTGCGGCCGAGCCTGGTGCCGTACGGCACCGCAAAGGCCGGTCTCAATCAGTTGGTACGAATGGCTGCGTTCGAGCTCGCTTCGACGGGTGTCCGGGTCAACGCGCTGTCCCCCGGTATCACGGCGACCCCGCTTACGCAGGAGCGCAATTCGCTCTTCGACGAACGTGCCGCCACTGTGCCCATGGGACGCGCCGGTACGCCGGCGGACATGGCGAGCGCGGCCCTGTACCTCGCCGGGCCGGAGTCCGCGTTCGTCACAGGGACGAACCTCGTCGTCGACGGCGGAGAGTCTCTGTACTGATTTCCCGCACCCGGTGGGTGTGCCGAGTCCCGGTCGCTGAACCGGCGACCTCCGTCGATGTGATGTACAACGCATAAAACCTTGCTATAGTTATGGTGTTTCCGCTCCCTCTCTGGAGCTGCTCCGCCGAATCCGTGCCCGCACGTCGCTGCGGCCGGCCGGAACCACCACCACGCGCAGCGCAACTGCCCCGTATGCCGAAAGCGGTGCAGCCGAATGCGACTGCGGTACGAACAAGGAGAACGCTCGATGACCAAGGTGATGAACGGAATCAAGGTCGTGGAGGTCGCGTTGTATGCGTTCGTCCCCTCGGCCGGCGCGATCCTGTCCGACTGGGGAGCCGACGTGATCAAGGTCGAGCACTCCGACTTCGGGGATCCGATGCGCACGACCGCGGCGTGGGGCGTGCCCGGCGACGTCGACGGCATGTCGGGTCTGTGGGAGATCAACAACCGTGGCAAGCGCGCCATCGCCCTCGACATCGCCACCCCGCAGGGTCGCGAGGTCCTCATGAAGCTGGTCGAGACGGCCGACGTCTTCTCCACCAACTTCCTGCCGGATGCGCGGACCAAGCTGGGTATCGACGTCGACGACATCATGGCGCGCAATCCGCGCATCGTCTACGCGCGCGGCACCGCCCAGGGGGTGGCCGGACCCGACTCCGAGAAGGGGGGATTCGACGGCATCACCTACTGGGCGCGCTCCGGTGCGGCGGGGTCGATCGCCCCCGGCGACCTCGAGTGGCCGGCCAACATGCCGGGCCCGGCCTTCGGCGACGTGCAGAGCGGCATGGCGCTCGCCGGCGGGATTGCGGCCGGACTGCTGCACCGCGAACGCACCGGGGAGGGCATCGTCGTCGACACGTCACTGTTCGCGGTCGGCGCGTGGGCGATGCAGGCGACCATCGCCGGCGCCCAGCTCGTCGGGGCCGCGGAACTGCCCTATCCGGACCGGTCCGCGCCGGTGAACCCGGTCTCGAACATCTACCGGACCAGCGACGGCCGGTACATCCATCTGGCGTTGTTGCAGAGCCAGAAGTACTGGCCCGGGCTGTGCGAGGCGATCGGCCGACCCGACCTGATCGACGACCCGCGTTACGCGACGTTCGAGGACCGCGCCCGCAACACTCGCGAGTGCACCGCCGAGCTCACCGAGGTGTTCCGGACCCGCACCCTCGCGGAGTGGACGGACATCCTCGGCAAGCAGGAGGGACAGTGGGACGTCTTCCGCAAGCCCCTCGACGTTCTGACGGACCCGCAGGCGATCGCGAACGAGTACGTCCGCACCGTCGAATACGAGGACGGACGCACGCTGGATCTCGTCACGGCGCCGATGCGATTCGGAAACGAGGCCCCGGTGCTCACCCGTGCTCCCCAGCACGGCGAGCACACCGAGGAAGTGCTGCTCGAGCACGGCCTCGACTGGGACCAGATCGTCCAGCTCAAGATCGACGGCGCCATCAAGTGAGCCGGATCCGGGATGCGGCAACGGGTGAGCGAGGCCGTCGCATCCGGGTCGGGCTGGGAGCGCTGACCGCCCAGACTGTCGGCGGGACCGCGGCGGAGTCGGGTCGGGCGCTGGACGCCCTCGTGCGGCATGCCGTGACCGCCGAGGAGTCCGGGTTCGACTCGGTCTGGCTCAGCGAGCACCACTTCGCAGAGGACGGTTACCTTCCCAGCCCGCTGGTGGTGATGGGTGCGCTCGCCCGCGAGACGACCGACGTCGATCTCGCGACGAACGTCGCGATCGGGCCGCTCTACAACCCGCTGCGGTTGGCCGAGGACGTCGCGGTCGTCGACCAGCTCAGCGGCGGGCGCGTGCTCCTGGGCCTCGGACTGGGTTATCGCCCGGAGGAATTCGCGGCGCTCGGCATCGATCGTTCGCGGCGTGCGCTGATCCTCGAGGGGACCGTCTGCACGCTACGTGCAGCCTGGTCGGGGGAGTCGGTCGTGCCGCCCGGACGGAGCGGACAGGCCGTCCAGGTCCGTCCGCTCCCTGCCCGGATCGGGGGTCCGCCGATCCTTTTGGGCGCGTTCGCGAGTCGGGGTGTGCGCCGCGCTGCACGTATCGCCGACGGTTGGATCGCGCCCGAGCTCGCGTCCGTCGCGCAGCTGGCCCGCCGGATCGGGACGCTCGAACTCGCAGACCCGGACCGGCCCTTCCACATCGCCCTGACGATGTGCGCGTTCACCGCGGCTTCGGGGGCGTGGGAGACGGTGGCGGCCGGGCATTCCCTTGTCGGCGACCGGTACCGGCGCTGGATGGCGCAGGCCGGGGACGGCGCCGTCCCGGACGGACCGGGCACGAACGTGCCCGTCTCGACGCGGCCGGACCATGTCGTGGCCGGCACGCCCGAAGAGTGTGTCGACCAACTGCGTCCGTGGTGGGAACTGCTGAGGGCGCTGCCGCAGACGGTGAGCGCGCACGTGACGGTGCGTGTGGTGTTCCCCGGAGTTGACGATGCAGCGACCCGCGAGTCGATCCGGCTGCTGGGAACGGACGTATTCCCGGCTCTGGCCGAGTGACTCGGCCCTCGTGACGCGGAACGCTTCCGGGTATGGACTGTGATCTAAATCTCCGTTAATATTCGCATGTTCCTAATAGTAAGGGCATGCAATCCGCCGAGCGGATCTTCCGTTCGGACTCCATCCGATTCTCAGGAGGATTACGTGTACGACCTTCGCGATATCAAGATCATCGACACCGACACCCATGTCGTCGAGCCCCCGGACCTGTGGACATCGCGGATGTCGACCAAGAAGTGGGGCGATCTGGTGCCGCACGTGCGCTGGGACGATCACCGCGGTGACCAGGCGTGGTTCGTTGCCGGCAAGCGCATGAGCGCGGTCGGTTCGCCGGCGATGGCCGGCTGGCACGAGTACCCGCCGAGCTGCCCGCCGCGATTCGAGGACACCGACCCGCGCTCGTGGGATCCGGCCAAGCGCCTGACGATCATGGACGACTACGGCATCCACGCGCAGATCCTCTACCCCAACGTCGCGGTGTTCAGCTCCAAGACGCTGCAGTCCAACGGTGACAACGAGTTGCAGATCGCGTGCATCAAGGCCTACAACGACTACCTGAGCGAGTGGGCGCAATTCGCTCCAGGGCGGTACATTCCGGTCGGCATTCTGCCTTTCTGGGACATGGAGGCCACGCTCGCCGAGGTCGAGCGCGTCGCCGCGGCGGGTCACAAGGGGCTCGTCTTCACGCAGAATCCGGCGGCATTCGGTCTGCCGATGCTCACCGACCCGTACTGGGACCGCCTGTGGGCTTCGGCGCAGGAGAAGAAGCTGCCGATCAACTTCCACATCGCGTCCGGCGAGGTCGACCTCAGCGGCTTCGGCCACGAGAGCAACGGCGTGCACGCCAACTACGCGATGATGGGCATCTCGTTCTTCATGGACAACGCCCGCACCATCTCTCAGCTCATCTGCGGCGGCATCTGCGATCGATTCCCCGACCTGAAGTTCGTCTCGGTCGAGTCGGGCATCGGCTGGATCCCGTTCGCGCTCGAGGGCCTGGACTGGCAGTGGAAGAACTCGGGTGTGCACAAGGAGCACCCGGAGTACGAACTGCTCCCCAGCGAGTACTTCAAGCGGCAGATCTACGGCTGCTTCTGGTTCGAGCAGGACTCGGCCCGCAGCGCGATCGAGCAGCTCGGCGCCGACAACGTCCTGTACGAAACCGATTACCCGCACCCGACGTCGATGTCGCCCGGTCCGGCCTCCGATGCGCTGGCTCCCGACGAGTACCTGCGTCGCAACTTCGCACACCTGTCCGAGGCGGACGCCCGGAAGATCCTGCACGACAACGCCGCCGCGCTGTACAACCTGGACTCCTGAGTCCGCAGCCCCGCCGCTACCCCGTCTGCCGCGCATTCGCACGGCCCAGCACTGTGGAGGAAAGATGTCCCTCTCGGAGTTCGAGTCCCGCGCCCGCGCGTGGGTCGTCGAGAACGTCGCCCGACTCGGGTTCGACCGGGTCGACGACCCTTACGACGTGGCCGTGTTCCACGATCTCGGATTCGACGAGGAGAAGGCACTACTCGATCAGCACCGCGTGTGGCAGAAGGTCAAGCTCGAAGCCGGCTACGGCGCTCTCGACTGGCCAAAGGAGTTCGGTGGCGCAGGTCTCGGCGCCGATGTCGCAGAGGCGTTCTCCCGTATCGAGAACGATCACTGTCCTTTGCGACCGCACGAATTATTCTCCGTGACAATGCATCTGATCGCTCCTACTATTCGGCTCCTCGGAACGGAGGGGCAGAAGCGCGAGTTCCTGCCTGCGATGCTGCGAGGCGACCTGCTTGCGTGCCAGCTCTTCTCCGAGCCCGATGCCGGATCCGATCTGGCGAACCTGGGTACCCGAGCCGTGCGCGACGGCGACGACTGGGTGATCACCGGACAGAAGGTGTGGACTTCGGGCGCACAGTTCGCCGACTGGGGTGAACTCATCGCGCGCACCGACCCGGACCAGCCCAAGCATGCGGGCATGACGGCGTTTCTGATTCCGCTGGACGCCCCGGGTGTCGAGATCCGCCCGATCCGGCAGATGTCCGGTGGCAGCAGCTTCAATGAGGTCTTCCTCGACCGGGTGCGCATCCCCGATTCGCTGCGCCTGGGTGGAATCGGCAAGGGCTGGTCCGTCGCGCTGACCACGCTGGCGTTCGAGCGGGAGGGCGGGTCCAACTCGGCGAACGTCGGCGGGCAGTTCGACCAGCTCCTCGCCACCGCCCGCACTCTCGGCCGCGACACCGATCCGCGGGTGCGCGAGCTACTCGCGCGGGTCTACCTGCGGCAGAAGCTCGCCCAGGTCGACATGCTGCGAGATCGTCAGGCCCGGGAGGCCGACGCCGCCCCGACGGCGGTCGGGTCGGTGCGCAAGATCCAGTGGGTCGACAAGCTCGCCGCGGTCTCCGAGGCTGCGCGCATCATCCTCGGACGTGATCTCGTCGCGGACACCGGCGTGCCGGGCACGTTCGGCTGGAACGCGCACGTGCTCGGCGCGCCCGGGTACAGCATCGCCGGTGGCTCCGACGAGATCCAGCGCAACATCGTTGCCGAGCGACTGCTCGGACTGCCGGCGGAAGTTCGAGTCGACCGCGGAGTGACCTGGCGGGAAGCGCGCGCCCGTGCCGCCGCCGCGACCGCCTGAGCCGACCCTCGACGCCACGATCCGAACATCACCCTTGTGTACTAGTCCTCGAGTACTGCTCTTCACGAAAGGCCGTGTTCCATGAGAATCTCGACGCTGCGCCGCACGATCGCCGGACTGGGGGTCGCCGCGCTGACGTTCACCGCGGTCGCCTGCGGTTCCGGCACCACCACCGAGGTCGCCGCAGAGGACCTGGGCCCGCAGGGGGATGCCGCGTGGCAGGAGGTGATCGAGGCGGCCAAGCAGGAGGGCTCGGTGACGTACTACACCGGGCAGGCGACCGACAATCTCGAGAACCTCGCCAACCGCTTCGAGTCGGCATACGGGATCACGGTCGACATCGTCCGCGACAACGACGCGAATCTGCAGACCAAACTGGCCGCGGAGGCCTCGACCGGCCGGCAGGTCGCCGATGTCGTCGCCTCGGCGGCCCGCCCGTGGGTCGACGAGCGTATCGCCGAGGGCTACTACGCCCCGGTCACCGGCCCGGCGTTCGACGCAGCCGAGTTCGACAGTGAGAAGTTCATGATCGGCGACACGATCTTCACCTCGTCGGCGGCCGTGCTCACCTACGGCTGGAATACCGACCGGGTCCCCGACGGCCTCGACAGCTACGAGGATCTGCTCGCTCCGGAACTGGCCGGCGGCAAGATCGGCGTCATCCTGCCGGTGTCCGCAGCGATCGTCGACTTCTACGACTACCTCGCCGATACGGTCTCTCCGGACTTCGTCGAGAAGCTCGCCGCGCAGCAGCCGCGCACCTATCCGGGTGCGCAGGCAATGGGCCAGGCCCTGACCTCGGGTGAACTCGCCGCCACCGTGTACACCGTCCCGCTGACCACCGAGAAGGCGGCCGGCGCCCCGGTCGAGTCGGCAATGCCGAACACGGTGTTCGGTGCGGCCTTCTACACCGGGGTCACCGCCACCGCTCCGCATCCCAACGCGGCGCAACTGTTCGCGAATTTCCTGGTGACCAAGGCGGGCCAGGAGGCGATCGCCAACCGGGCCGGCGCGGTCCTGCCCGACGTCTCGACGGCGGCGACTCCGGCAGAGAACATCTGGGTCAACTCGCGGAGCGTCACCGCCGCCGATGTGGAGGCCTTCCGCGCCCAGTTCGAGCGATTGTTCGGCGCTTCCCAGTAACCCCACCGGGTCCGGCACGGATCCGACACGAGAGGAATTCCCGATGAACGTCGGTGAACGATTGAAGAGCGCGGTGTGTACCGCAGAGGTGATCGTCGTCCGCATCGACGACGGCGCGACCGGACCGCTCCTCTGCGGCGGCGAGCCGATGAGCGAGGATGCGTCACCGGCCGCACCCGTGCAGGGCGGCGACCTCGTCATGGGCAAGCGCTACGCCGGCGGCGGTGTCGAAGTCGTCGTAGTACGCGGCGGCGCCGGACCGCTCGCCGTCGGTGGCGAGGTTCTCAGCCAGAAGCAGGCAAAGCCCCTCCCGTCCTCGGACTGACCGGGCACCCGGCGCTCCCTCATCCACGAAAGGCGACAGCATGATTCTCGGAACCTCGGCCGCGGCAGAGGACACCGCGTTGCTCACCGACACCATCCGCTCGGTGATCCGTCGGACGGACCCGGTCGACGGACGCGCGGAGCGCGTATACCGCGACGGTCCGGTCGATCGTGACCTGTGGGCCGTGCTGGGCACCGAGATCGGCGTGGGTGCACTCGCCGTTCCGGAGGCCGCCGGTGGTCTCGGCGCGTCGTTCGCCGACGTCGCCGCCGTCCTCGAGCTGCTCGGTGCGGAACTGTGCAGGGTCCCGGTCCTCAGCGGCGTCGTTGCCGCCGCGGCGTTGTCGCGCTGCGACGGCGCGCCGCGTGCCGCGGAGCTGCTCGCCGGCATCGCGACGGGGGAGACCGTCGTCGCCACGGTCGTCACCGCACCGGGTACGGACCCCGGATTTCGGGCCGAACACGTGGGTGACGACGTGTTCGTGACGGGCCGAGCCGGTTTCGTCGTGGATGGCGACGTCGCCGACACCGTGCTGCTGCCCGCCGTCGACGAATCCGGGACGGTGGGCCTCTACGCCGTCGACGCAGCCGTGCTCACGTCCGAGCGGATGGACACTACCGATGCGACCCGGATCCTGTCCCGGGTTCGTGCCGAGGCCGCCCCGGCGACCGTCCTCGCGGAGCGCGCTCCACTCGGGTGGATCCACGACAGGGCGGTCGTGGCCCTCGCGTGCGAGAGCCTGGGCGTCGCGCGTACCTGCCTGGCCAATGCCGTCGACTACGCCGGCCGACGCGTCCAGTTCGGCCGCGTCATCGGCGGATTCCAGGCGATCAAGCACATGCTCGCCGAGGTCTCCGTGGCCGTCGAACTCGCCGAGTCCGCCGTTGCCCACGCCGTGTGGGCCGTCGTGGAGGGGAGCGACGACGATCTGGCCGAGGCCGCTGCGATCGCAGCCCTCGCCTGCGGGGACGCCGCACGCCTCGCCGTCGAGAAGAACGTCCAGGTGCACGGCGGCATCGGCTTCACCTGGGAACACACCGCACACCTGTACTACCGCCGTGCTCTGACTTCCGGCGTCCTGTGGGGGAGCGGTGACGATCATGCCCAGCGCCTCTATGCTCTGGCCGCGGCAGGCGCCGCGACAAGCAGCGAGGCATCCACCGATCCGAGGCAGGAGCCGGCATCCGCCGTGCTCTCCTCCACCGAGTCCTGAACCCCGCTCGTTCAGAAAGCGAGTACACCGTGTCCCACGTCTCCGTACGCCAGCTGCTCAAGAACTTCGACGGAAAACCACCCACCGTCGCCGTCGACCACCTCGACCTCGAGATCGAGGACGGCGAATTCCTCGTGCTGCTCGGCCCGTCGGGCTGCGGCAAGACCACGACGCTCCGCTGCCTCGCGGGCCTCGAACAGCCGGCCGGAGGCTCCATCACCCTCGGCGACCAGGTGGTGTTCGACCGGCAGCGCGGCATCAACCTCACCCCGGACAAGCGGTTCATCGGAATGGTGTTCCAGTCCTACGCTCTGTGGCCGCACATGACTGTGCGCAAGAACATCGCCTATCCGCTCAAGTCCCGCAAGCTCACCGACGCTCTCGCGAGCGGGCGCGTCGAGGAGACCGCGGCGCTGGTGGACTGCGAGCGGTTGCTCGACCGTCTCCCCGCCGAGCTGTCCGGCGGTCAGCAGCAGCGCGTGGCTCTGGCCCGCGGCCTGGTCTCCCACCCTGACCTGGTGCTGTTCGACGAGCCGCTGAGCAACCTCGACGCCCGCCTGCGCGACCAGGTGCGCGCGGAGCTCCACGACCTGCACCAGCGCAAGCCGTTCACCGCGGTGTTCGTCACGCACGACCAGAGCGAAGCCCTCGCTCTGGGAACCCGGATGGCGATCATGAGGTCGGGCAGCATCGTCCAGATGGGCCCGCCCCGCGAGGTCTTCGAGGAGCCGGTCGACGAGTACGTCGCGGGTTTCACCGGCATGTCGAACCGGGTCCCGTGCGAGTACGTCGACGGCCGCTGGTACGCGTTGGGCACCGAGATCCACGGCATGCAGCCGCGTGCGGCCGCGTCGGTCGGCTCGTTCGTGGTGCGCCTGCGCCCCGAAAAGGTACGCCTGGTCCCGGACGTGGCGGACCTGCAGCCCGGCGAGGCGGGCATGGTCGTCAACGTCGACGACGTCGAGTACGGTGGCCTGCACCTGGACGTCATGCTCTCGGTCGCGGTCGAGGGCTCCCCACGCCGCCAGTTGCACGCCCGCGTCGCGACGTTCGATTCGTTCCGCGCACCGCGGCTGATCGAACGCGATGCGCGGATGGTTCTCGCCTTCGACCCGATCGACGGGCGCACCTTCGACACCGACGGCAGGGCGCTGCCGATGGATCAGCAGGCGCTCGTCAGCGCCCTGGTGGGGTGAGGGCGATGGCGATTCTGACACTGCCACGGACCGAGGAGCACGAGTCCGTCACAACCGCCCCGAACGGCATGCGGAATACGGCGGTGCGCGCCGGGGCACGCCGAATGGGTGTCGTCGCGTTCACTGCGTTGCTCGCCTACCTGGTCGTCCTCCCGATCGTGCGCCTGCAACTGACCGCGTTCGAGGACGGCGCTGCCGGTTACTCGCGGGCATTCGGATTGTCGCGTATCGGTCAGATCCTCTGGTACACGCTCGGATTGGCGATCGGATCACTGGCCATCGCGATGGTGCTGGGAACCGCTCTGGCGTGGGCGGCCAGCCGCCTGCCCCGCCGATTCGCGTTCCTCGAAGTCCTGCCGATTCTGCCCATCGTCATTCCGGCTGTCGCCTCGATCGTCGGCTGGGCGTTTCTGCTGTCGCCGCGGCCCGGCTACCTCAACGCCATGCTGCGGAATCTGCCGTGGTGGTCGCACCTCGAGGAAGGCCCGGTCGACATCTACTCGATCGAGTGGATCGTCATCATCACCGGCTTCTCGCTGAGTTCGTTCGTCTTCATGTTCGTCCGCTCCGGATTCGAGAACATCAACTCCGAGATGATCGAGGCCGCACAGGTTTCCGGCATGCCGGAATGGAAGGTCTTTTTCAGGATCACCCTGCCGCTGCTGCGCCCGACCCTCATCTACGGCTCCGGTGTCGCGCTGCTGCTCGGTCTCGGCCAGTTCACCGGACCACTGCTTCTGGGCACCAACTCCGGCGTCAGCGTGCTCACGACCGAGATGTACTTCCAGATCAGTGACAGTCCCGCGCAGTTCGCGACCGCCGCAGCGCTCGGCTCACCGCTGCTCGTCGTCGGTGTCGTCGTGGTGTTCGCGCAGAAGGCGATGCTCGGAAATCAGCGTCGGTTCGTCACGCACGGCGGCAAGGCGTTCAAATCACAGGGTCGGCCCTCCAAGGCCGGCGTCGCGGTGATCCTGGTGTTCTCGCTGCTGTCGACGATCCTGCCGCTGCTCGCCCTGGTGTTCGTCGCGCTGTCCCGATACTGGCGCGGCACCATCGACTTCTCGACCCTGACGTTCGACAACTTCCGCACGATCTTCTCCGGCACGGCCGTGCCGGCCGCGGTCGGCAACAGCTTGATGTTCTCGTTCGCGGCCATGGCGATCGTGCTGCCGCTCGGCTTCGTCGCGGCCGGCCTGATCGTGCGCGGCCAGCGCTACCCGGCCCTTCGCCTCCTCGTCGACGTTCTGGTATCGATGCCGCTCGGAGTTCCAGCCGTGATCTTCGGCGCAGCGTTCCTGCTGACCTACACCACCGGTCCGATCATCCTGTACGGCACGCCGTGGGTCGTGATTCTGGTGTACGTCACGCTCATGCTGCCGTTCGCGACCCGCATGCAGCTGTCGTCGATGCTCGCGCTCGGCGACAGCTACCTCGAAGCGTCCCGCGTCAGCGGCGCGGGCTTCGTCACCACGAACGTGAAGATCCTGCTGCCGCTCATGCGCGGCAGCTTGGGCGGCACCGCGGCACTGCTGTTCGTGCTGCTCACCCACGAGTTCACGGCGTCGCTGCTCGTGCGCGCGTCCCGGACCCAGGTCATGGGCACCATCCTGTTCGAGTACTGGTCCAACGGCGGGTACCCGCTGGTGGCCGCCGTGGCCCTCGTGATGACGGGCGTGACCGCCGTGGGTGTCACTGCGGCGATGCTCGCCGGCGGCGCGGACGCGATGAGCAAGATGTGACATGTTCCCGGACCGCCCGGCCGACCACGTGTCGGCCGGGCGGTCGTGCGTTCTGCCCGATTGTGCGGTGCCGACACACAACGGCGGACAGCCCGGGTTTCCGTATCGGAATTGATTAACACATATACTAACGCGGCCGTCCTCGGATAAGGTGGCGCCCATGACCGAAGCGGACGCCCGCGACCTCGACTACTGGTCCTTCGTCGAACTCGCGAACCGGCGCCTGAGCAGCCGATACGGCGATTACCACGAGCAGGCCACCGAGGTGCTGCTGACCCTCAACCGGGCCTCCGACATCGTCACGTACGACCTGGAGGCGGCCGTGCACCGCCCGAGGGGGCGGTCGTGGTCGGCGTACCGCCTGATGTTCGTCACCTGGCTTGCCGGCCCCATCGAGCCGAAGGTGGCCGCCAAGCTCACCGGCATGAGCCGCGCCGCTGTCTCCAATCTCGCGAAACCGCTGGTCGAGGCCGGTCTGCTGGCTCGCACCCCGGATCCGGAGGACGGCCGGTCGGTCCGCTTGTCGCTCACCGAGGCCGGCGAGCGGGAGATCGTGGAGACGTTCCGCGCCCAGAACGAGCGCGAGGCCGCCTGGGTCGATGTGCTGACCGAGGCGGAGCAGCAGATCCTCGTCATGCTGCTCAACAAGCTCATCACCAAGCGCAGCCGGTTCGATATGCGCGACCGCAACTGACAACCGATCTTCCCGATGTGGTTGCGCTCACGTCCGAAAACTAGTTAAGGTGTTTACTAACACCGCGGGGGATCTCCGCGGATCAGCCACCCAGAGCCCGAGGAGCGGAATCCCATGGCGTTCTATCGACAGCTCGGCGTCATCCCGCCGAAGCGGCACACGCAGCACCGCAACGAGGACGGCGGGCTGTTCTACGAGGAGCTGATGGGCGAGGAGGGCTTCTCCTCGGACTCGGCGCTGCTCTACCACCGCCACATCCCGTCGGCCATCGTCGACGCGACCGAGTGGAAGCTGCCCGAGCAGGCCACCACCCCGAACCACCCCCTCAAGCCGCGCCACCTGAAGCTGCACGATCTGTTCCCGGAGACCGTCTGGGCCGAGACCGACGTCGTCACCGGCCGCCGGCTGATCCTCGGCAACGCGGACGTGCGTCTCTCCTACGTCGTCTCGACGAAGGAGTCGCCGCTCTACCGCAACGTCGTCGGCGACGAGATGGTCTACGTCGAGTCCGGCACCGCCCGCGTCGAGACCGTTTTCGGTGTGCTCGACGCGAAGGCCGGCGACTACGTGCTGCTGCCGATGGCCACCACGCACCGCTGGATCCCCACCGGCGACGAGCCGCTGCGCGCCTATGTCATCGAGGCCAACAGCCACATCGTCCCGCCGAAGCGCTTCCTGTCGCGGTTCGGCCAGTTCCTCGAGCACGCGCCGTTCTGCGAGCGCGACCTGCACGGCCCGACCGAGCTGATCCAGGTGGAGGACACCAACGTCGAGGTCCTGGTCAAGCACCGCACCTCGCACGGCATCGTCGGCACCCGCTACCTCGTGCCCAACCACCCGTTCGACGTCGTCGGCTGGGACGGCTGCCTGTACCCGTACACCTTCAGCATCCACGACTACGAGCCCATCACCGGCCGAGTCCACCAGCCGCCGCCGGCGCACCAGGCGTTCGAGGGCAACAACTTCGTCATCTGCAACTTCGTGCCCCGCAAGGTGGACTACCACCCGCTGGCGATCCCGGTGCCGTACTACCACTCCAACGTCGACTCCGACGAGATCATGTTCTACTGCGGCGGCGACTACGAGGCCCGCAAGGGCTCCGGCATCGGCCAGGGTTCGATCTCCGTCCATCCCGGCGGCCACGCCCACGGTCCGCAGCCCGGTGCCTACGAGCGGAGCATCGGCGTCGACTTCTTCGACGAGCTCGCCGTCATGGTGGACACGTTCCGGCCGCTCGAACTCGGCGAGGGTGCGCTCGCGTGCGAGGATGCGGCCTACGCCGGAAGCTGGAACCGGGGGCTGCAGAAGTGAGCACTCTCGGAGCCCTGCTGACGGAACTGTGCGACGACGCCGCGCTGTTCCCGCCCGGCAACGCCCCGCTCGATCGCGCCCTGCCGGCCCACGCCGCGCACCGCGTCGCCGACCATGCCGGGCTGGTGGGCACGTTCGTGTTCCCGGCGCCGCGGATCCCGGAGTTGCTCGAGGCACTCGGACAGCGCCCGTTCGGGGGCGACCTCACCCTGAGCCTGACCGTTCCGGGCGGGCCGTCCGCGGTCGTTCCCGCGATGGAGAGCCTGCGCGACGTCGACGGCGTCACCGTGGCCGCCCTCGAGATCGCCGTGCCCGCCGGGGAGAGCCCCGCCGGTGTGCTCGTCGCCCTCGACCTGATCGCCGCCGAGTACCCCGGAGTTGCACTGTTCGTGGAGGTTCCGCGCGACGAGCGCCGCGCCGAGATCCTCCAGGGACTCGTGGGGTCGCGTTACGCGGCGAAGTTCCGCACGGGCGGGGTCGTCGCGGAGGCGTACCCCGACGAACGGGAACTCGCCGACGCGCTCGGTGCAGATCGCGGGCGCGATCGCCGTTCTCGTCGATCATCACGTAGCCGAGGTAACTGACGTCCAGGGACGCCGGGTCGCGGCCGAGCTCCGCGCATCGCGCCCGGACGGCCGCCAGCTTGCGCGGTATTTCGCGTGCGGCGCACAGGATATTGAGATGGTCGGCCCAACGAGCCGCGAAGGCGAACGTCCGTCGTTCGCCCCCGCCGCCGATCAGCACCGGCAGGTCGTTGCGCAGGCGGGGTTCGTTCCGGGCGTCCTCGGTGTGGTACCACCTGCCGTCCACCGAGGGGCGTTCGCCCCGCAGCATGGGCACGACGATCTCGAGCGATTCCCCCAGGCGTTCGAACCGCTCACGGAGCGAACCGAACTCGAAACCGTAGGTCCGGTGTTCGAACTCGTACCAGCCCGCCCCCAGCCCCAGCACGGCGCGGCCACCGCTGATCACATCGACCGTGGTGACCGTCTTGGCCAGCAGGGCCGGGTTGCGATACGTGTTGCCGGTGACCAACGCCGACAACCGGATCGACGTCGTCACCGCCGCGAGCGCCGCGAGCGTCGTGTACGCCTCGAGCATCGGTTCGTCGGGCGAACCGATCAGGGGCAGTGGATAGAAGTGGTCCATCACGAACACCGTGTCGAACCCGGATCTCTCGGCCGCGCGGGCCTGGGCGGCGACGGTGGGGAAGATGTCGGTGGCCGGTCCGGGATAGGTGAAGTTCGGGATCTGGTAACCGAGTCGGATGCTCACGGACCGCAACCGTAGCGCCTCCGAAGTGCCTGTGCGCCAACGAAAGGTGACGCGGATGCCGGCCGAACCGCGTCGGGGCCGGTCGCAGCGTGGTGGTGCCGACACCAGGATCGACACACCCTGGCTGGGGCGGCGACGCCGCTTCACGATGGTGCCGGACACCGTGTTCGGACACCGATGTGATCTGGGGGTAGACACATGGCAGCGGCCGTGGCACAGGGCAGTTTCACGCTGGACTCACCGAGCCGATACCTCGGTCCGGCCGAGGACAGGTTCTTCGGGGCCGGCTATCGCCGAGTCCGGCAGAACCTCCGCTTCGCCGGTCTCCTCGACCATCCGGCGACCGGGATCAGGGCGAATGCCGGCGTGGAATGCCCGTCGGACTGGTCGACGAAGGGTACGACGGCGCAGCGCCCGCACCTGAGCACGATCGACGTTCTGCTCGTCGCCACGCGGGCGGCCGGCGCGGTGATCGGGGCCGCGTACGGTCTCGACGAGGCCGATCTGGCGGCGGCGTGGGTGCGGTCGGTGGTGATCCGCGCGGCCGCCGCGCCCGTCGAGCACGACCTCGGAAACCTGGACGTGACAGCCGAACACGTCCGATCCGAGGTGGAGCCCGGTCGTGCCGAGCACGCCGGACGGAGTGCGTGCGTGGACGCGGTGCGGGTGCGGGTCGCCGGCTTCGCGGTCGAGCTGGAGGTCGTCCACCCCGGAGTGGGGACGCCCGCGTCGCGACTCGACCCGGCCGTGGCCGACCGTCTGCTCGCCCACGCGGCCGGACCCTACGCCGACGGGTACCGCACCCACGAGATGCGCACGCAGGACATCCGCGTGGACGGTACCGTCGCGCACGCCCGGTCGAGGCTCGTCGCCGGCCCCGGCGACGGCATACCCGGCGCCGGACTGGCCGCGCGGTACGAGCCGCACGTGACGCTCGTCGACGCATTCGTGGAGACCCTGCAGCTCGGCCAGATCCTGATGTACGAACTCGACGGGATCGACCGCGCCACGAGCAACACGCTGTGGATGCGCCGCACGGTTCTGCACACCGCCGATCCGGCCGTGCAGACCGAGGCCGAGGTGCCCGTCACCGTGACGCTGGAGGCGCTCCGCTCCCTCGCCCGGGGCGGCGCGCTGTGGCGCGCGTGCGACATCGTCTCCGAGCGGAACGGCACCGCCGTGCGCTGCTCGGTCGCGCACGAACTGCCGGCGCCCGCCGCC
Organism: Rhodococcus sp. YH1; assembly: GCF_009939605.1. NCBI lineage: Bacteria > Bacillati > Actinomycetota > Actinomycetes > Mycobacteriales > Nocardiaceae > Rhodococcus > Rhodococcus sp. YH1. The sequence goes on from NZ_WVTE01000011.1 coordinate 70,850, forward strand.
GGATCGGACCTGCGGTGACCACCGCAGCGGGCGACCGCGACCGGGGAACGCGCGCCGCCGTGATCGCGGGAATCGGCGGATACGTTCCCGGGGAGGCGATCCCCAATACGGCGTTCGAGCACCGCCTCGACACGAGCGACGAGTGGATCCGCCAGCGGACCGGAATCGGATTCCGGCACTTCGTGTCCGCCGGCACCGCCACGAGCGACCTCGCGGTGGCCGCGAGCCGGCGAGCCCTGGCGTCCGCGGGAGAACACGCCGTCGACATGGTGATCCTGGCGACGACCACCCCCGACCATCCCTGTCCCGCAACCGCACCCAGCGTCGCCAGCCGGCTGGGCCTCGGGCCGGTCCCGGCATTCGACGTCGCGGCCGTGTGCAGCGGCTTCCTCTACGCCCTGATGCTGGCGGAATCGACGATCCGTTCGGGCGGTGCCGAGCGGGTGCTCGTCGTCGGAGCCGACTCCTTCAGCACGATTCTCGATCCCGGGGACCGGAACACGGCGGTGATCTTCGGCGACGGAGCCGGCGCCATGGTGCTGCGGGCCGGACACCGCGACGAGGACGGTGCCGTACTCGCGACCCACCTGGGTTCCGACGGGGGACAGGCGGACTTGATCATGGTGCCCGGGGGCGGCTCCCGGGAACGAACCAGCGAATCCGCCTCGACCGGATGGAACCGCTACTTCACGATGCAGGGCAAGCGGGTGTTCGAGGCGGCCGTGGCGGCGATGTCGGAGTCCGCGGCCTCCGTCATGGGCCGGGTCGGCTGGACACCGGCGGCGGTGGATCGCCTCGTGGCGCATCAGGCCAACCTCCGGATCCTCCGATCGGTGTCCTACCGGCTCGGGCTGCCCGCGGAACGCGCCCTCGTGCACCTGGACCGGGTCGGCAACACGAGCGCGGCGTCGATTCCCCTCGCCCTCGCCGACGCCGCCCAGCGGATCGGGGCGGGAGAACGCATGATCCTCACCGCATTCGGCGGTGGAACCACCTGGGGCGCGGCCGCGGTGACGTGGCCGCACCTCGTCTCTTCCCACTCTCACACAGGAGCGCAGGATGACTCTCTCGTATCGTGACATCGCGGCCGTCGTCGACGAGCACTTTCCCGAATTCTCCGGCCCCATCGACGAACACACCACCTTCGACGACCTCAGCTGCGACTCCCTGGTGCTCGTCGAGCTCGGGTCGATCCTGTCCGCCCGGTACGCGATCGACGTCGCGGAGGAGGACATGGTGGCGGCGCACACGTTCCAGGGCGTGGCGGACCTGGTCAACCGCCTGCGGGTGGACGACGTCGCGACGGCGTGACCGCACGATGCGCGTTCGTCGACGTGGACGAGACGCTCGTCGCGCAGGTGACGCTGTTCTCGCTGCTGCTGTTCGACGGCGCCGAGCGTGGCGTCGGCGGGCAGGCGCGGGCGCACCTCGCCGGACTGCGGTCGCTGAGGGCGCGCGGGGTGCCGCGAGCGGTGACCAACCGGGCGTACTACACGTGGTGGCAGGGTCGTTCGCTCGCCGAGGTCGCGGCCGCGGGCCGACGGTGGTTCGCGCGACAGCTGTCCGAGGGCGGGTTCTTCCACGAAGCCGTGCTCGCGGACCTCGCCGCGCGGACCTCGGACGGTTTCGCGATCGTTCTCGTCTCCGGGTCCTTCGCGCCGGCCCTGGATCCCATCGCCGAACACATCGGTGCGGCGGCCGTGCTGTGCACCGACCTGGAGTCGTCCGCGGGGCGATACACCGGCGTCGTGCGCGCCACGATGCTGGGCCCGGACAAGGCGCGCGCAGTGGCGGCGTATGCCCGTGCCCACGGAACGGATCTCGGCCGCTCGATCGCGTACGGGGACCACGTCTCGGATGCGCCGATGCTCGATCTGGCGGGGGAACGCGTCGTGGTGGGGGAGAGGATGCCCGGTTATCCCGCGACGCGTTCGATCCGCACCGGCGTGTCCGAACCGGTGGACCGATAGCCGGATTCGGGAATCTGTAGAACGAGGGCCCGGCTCGGATCGGACCCGAGCGGGAACGAGACGGTGCGGAAGTCGATGCGTCCGAACTCCTCGTGGCGGAAGGCGAGGAGTTCGGGCGGTTCCGCGCACACGGAGCGTTCGTCCCACAGCGCGGCGAACGCCTCGCTCTCCCGGCAGAGCCGGCGCGCGGTCTCGGCGAACACGGGATCGTCGACGTAGCGCGCCACCTGGAGACGGTACCGGCCGACGAGACTGCGCGCCGTGGCCTCCGGATCGCAGTACCGCTGTGCGCGACCGTCTTCCGTGAAGAACCGGACCAGGCAATTGGTGCCCGCCCGGATGTCGAGCAGGTCCCGGGCCGGGATGTTGGCCACCTCCACGCACCAGTGCCGGTTGACGATGTAGGCCGGCTCGCGGAAACCGTCGACGATGTACTGGAGCAGATCGTCGCGAACTGTGCTGCGCTGCTGCGTGTTCGGAGACCGGTCGGGCTCTCCTGGTACACCTGGCTCGAGCAGGGCCGACCCATCAACGTCTCATCCCAGGTGCTCGACGCGATCTCGCGCGCCTTGCGCCTCGACGACGCGGAGCGGATCCACCTGCGGCTGCTCG
>NZ_WVTE01000110.1:0-7569 GCF_009939605.1 Rhodococcus sp. YH1
CGGGCGAGTTCGTCCAGCCGGCCGGAATGCCGTCGGAGCCGGCGCGGCACCGTTCCCGGGGAGAGCCCGAGTGGTCGTCGCGGGGCGACTTCGGCCGGGAACAGGAAAGTATGGTTGAGTGTTCAACTATATGATTGAGTAATCAACTATATGACGAGCGTCGCGCCCTTCCGCTGGGAGGGGCGTGACCGAAACCGACCGTACGGAGGATCATGGCTAGCAGTTCGACCGAGCACAGCGGCTCCATCGGGACCGTGTCCCAGAAGGGCATCCCCGACGAGGTGGACGTGGCGATCGTCGGGTCCGGCGGCGCAGGCCTGATGGCGGCGCTCACCGCCGCCAAGGAGGGGGCACGAGTCCTCGTGGTCGAGTCCCGGGAGATCGTCGGGGGCGCCACCGGGATCTCGGCGGGTGCCGCCTGGATCCCCAATCACGGCTTCTCGACCAAGGACCTGAAAGTGCACGACGACCTGGACCAGGCGCGACGGTACATCTACGGCCAAGGTCGCGACCGGATCCTCGACCACGACCTGGTGGAGAAGTTCCTGGAGACCGGACCGCACGTCGCCCGGTTCATCGAAGAGCACACCTCCTTCGGGTGGATCCCGACGATCTGGCCGGACTACCGCTCCGACATCGACGGCGCGTCCGTCGGTCGGGCACTGTTCCCCGGCCCGTACTCCCCGGAGGGACTCGGGGAGAACGCGAAGTACGTGCGACCGGCCCTGACCACGGGCATGGCCAAGAACCCGCTCCCGTTCTGGTTGCTGGGCGGGATCGGCATCGACGACGTCTGGCTCGCCGGACCGGCCTTGATCGGAGCACTGCTCGAGGCGGGCCTGCGCAACGGCGTCGACGTTCGCGTCGAGACGCCCGCGACCCGGCTTGTCACCGACGAATCGGGGGTGCGGGGGATCGTCGTGCGCGCCGACGGCGCCGAGCACACGGTGCGTGCCACCCGGGGGGTCCTGCTGGCCAGCGGCGGGTTCGAGAGCTCGACCGAGATCACCACGACCTACCTCGACGCGCCCTTCGGCGTGCAGGTCTCCCCCCAGGGCCACGACGGCATCGCGGTGCAGCTGGCGCAGGAGGTGGGCGCTGATCTGACCGGCATGGAGGACGCCTGGTGGATGCCCGGCGTGCAGCTGCCCGGTGAAGAGCTGGAGGGCCGCCCGCTCAGTCGTGTGTTCCTGGGCGAGCGAGCGCTGCCGCACAGCATCATGGTCAACAGCAAGGGTGAGCGCTTCGCGAACGAGGCCCTGGCCTACGACCAGTTCGGGCAGATCATGCGCGAGGTCGACCCGGAGACGGGCACCATGCCCAATGCCACGGCCTGGCTGATCTTCGACCACAACTACTGGACGAAGTTCGGGATCATCGGCGTCACGCCGGGCGCAGAGGTGCCCGACTACCTCCACCGCGCCGACACCCTGTCGGAGCTGGCGAACAAGATCGGGGTCGACGAGGTGGGGCTGCTCCGCACAGTCGACCGGTTCAACCCCGAGGCCGCCCGAGCTCGCGACCCGCAGTTCCACCGCGGGGAGACCTTGTTCGACCGCTACTTCGGCGCCTACTATCCCCGGCTGGGCAAGAACTCGCCCGACGCGCGGTTCCCCGCCGCCACCGCAAAGGCGCGGATGCGCATCGCCGCGGCGATCGGTCCGATCGTGAGCAAGCTCGCCGGACGGGTGGCGAAGAGGAACGACCCCGAACGCGTGCGTTCCCTCGTGGTCGGACCCCTGGCGAAGATCATCCGACCCATGCTGAAGAGCCCGAAGTCGAGCGTGCTGGGACCGGTCGACACCGCGCCCTACTACGCGCTCGAGGTCCAGGCCAGCGCGCTCGGCACCGTGGGCGGCCCGAAGACCGACGCACTCGGACGCGCGCTGAACACCGAAGGCAAGGTCATTCCCGGCCTGTACGCCGCCGGCAACGCAGGAGGCGCACCCACGAAGGGCTTCTACGGAGGCGCCGGGGGGACGATCTCGCTCGGGCTGGTGTTCGGTTACCTCGCGGGACGGGAAGCAGCCAAGCGGCAGGACGACGCGTAAGCATCTCGTCGGTGCCCTCGACCGTCGGCACGGCGGTCGAGGGCACCCTCGCGAGCACCGGCCTTCGCCGCAGGTGACCGAGCGCGAAGACAACGCATCGACCACGCCATAGCACCATGCCGCACACAGGGTCCCGTCCCTGCGAGGCACGCGCTCAACGGTCGAGCAGGCGCAGTTCCCCGGCGATCACGGCCAGCCGTGCGGTGTCCACCGCGTCCTCGCCGCGGAGCCGGTCGAGGAGTCGCACGAGACGGTGCGTGCGACCGGTCGGGTCCGCGGCACTCCCGTCGAGCGCGGTGACGACGAGCGCGTCGAGGCGGTCGGAGATCTCGTCGCGCAGGGCCGCCGCACCCATGGCCTCCCAGTAGGAGCCGCGGACGCGGGTGGCGAAACCTTCGAGCAGCCAACGGATGTGAAGGCTGTCGATCAGTGCGTCCCGGGCCGCGGCGACACGGGCGGGGTCGGTGCCCAGGCGCAGCGCCACCGCGGCGTTCGCGAACGCGCCACGGCAGTCCTCGGCCGACGGCCGGTCGCCCAGTGCGGCGGCGACGGGCGCGGCGAAGAGCGCCACGAGAGCCTCCGGTGTGTCCGCGTCGTCGCACGCACCCGCGAGCACGTCGCGGAGCGTGCGGCGGGCGGTGTGGCGCAGCAACCACGCCATCTCGGCCTCGACGACGCGCGCGAGCGCGCTCAGCTCCGCCAGCGTGCTGCGGGCATCGGAGCCCGCCGCGAGGATCCGGGTTCGGATGTCCTCGGTGTGCAGCACGCGGCTGACCACCACGTAAGCGCGCGCCGAGTCCGCGGTGGCGGCGCCGAACCGTTCCTCGAACCGGTACAGGGCTCCCGGGCCGAGACGGTTGACGAGCTCGTCCGCGAGCGACGCGACGACGATCTCCCGGCGCAGCGGATGCTCGGCCACGCCGCTTCCGGCGCGGGCCAGGATCTCGGCTGGGAAGTAGTTCTCGGCCCACGGGGTGCAGGCCGGGGAGTCCGGCAGCGACGACGCGGCCAGCTCGCTCGCGACGACGTTCTTCGACTGCGCCAGCAGCACCGCGAGTTCCGGTCGCAGCAGGCCCGTTCCCGCCCGGCTCCGCTCCCGGATCTCCGCCGTCGGGGGCAGGCCGTCGCCGTCGCGGGCGATCCGGCCGGCCCGCACCAGATCCTCGATCAGCCGCTCGTGCTGGGTGAGCAGCGCCGGGGCGTCGTGCTCGCTGCAACCCAGGGCGAGCACCTGATCCCGGGACACCGTGAGCACGGACTCGGCCACGTCGTCGGTCACCGCGGCGAGCAACGTCTCCCGCTGTCCGGGCGCCAGCGTTCCGGCCGCGACCGCGCGATCGACTGCGATCTTGATGTTGACCTCCCGGTCGGAGGTGGCGACGCCGGCGGCGTTGTCGATGAAGTCGCCGTCGCAGCGGCCGCCGTGGCGCGCGTACTCGACACGTGCGGCGCGGGTGAAGCCGAGATTGCCGCCTTCACCGACGATGCGCGCACGCACCTCGCAGGCGTCGACCCGGACCCGGTCGTTGGCGGGATCGGCGGCGTCGCCGTGCGTCTCGCCGGAGGCCTTCACGTACGTGCCGACACCGCCGTTCCACAGCAGGTCCACGGGCGCGCGGAGCACGGCCTTGATCAGTTCGTCGGGCGTCAGGGTCTCGGCGTCGATCCCGAGGGCCGCGCGGGCGGCCGCGGACAGCGGCACGGCCTTGGCGGTGCGCGGCCACACGCCGCCACCCGCGGAGATCGCCGCGGGGTCGTAGTCGGCCCAGGACGAGCGCGGCAGCGCGAACAGACGCGCGCGCTCGCGGTGGGAGGCGTCGGGATCCGGGTCGGGGTCGAGGAAGATGTGCCGGTGGTCGAAGGCCGCGACGAGGCGGATGCGGTCGCTGAGCAGCATGCCGTTGCCGAAGACGTCACCCGACATGTCGCCGATGCCCGCGACGGTGAAGGTCTGCGTGTCGACGTCGTGACCGAGTTCGGCGAAGCGGTGCCGCACGGCCACCCACGCGCCGCGGGCGGTGATGCCCATCGCCTTGTGGTCGTAGCCGGCCGAGCCGCCCGAGGCGAAGGCGTCGCCGAGCCAGTAACCGTATTCGGCGGCAACGGCGTTCGCCGTGTCGGACATGCGGGCGGTGCCCTTGTCGGCGGCGACCACCAGGTAGGCGTCCGCGCCGTCGTAGGCGACGGTGTCGGCCGGGGTGGTCGGCGCTCCGTCGACGACGTTGTCGACGACATCGAGCAGGCCGCGGATGAAAGTGGTGTATGCGGTGGTGAGGTCCGCGGTGGATCCGGGGCGGATCACGAAGGCGCCCTTGGCGCCGCCCGGGACGATGGGTGCGTTCTTGACGGCCTGGGTCGCCATCAGTCCGAGGACCTCCGTGCGGTAGTCCTCCGGGCGTTCGGAGAACCGCAGCCCGCCCCGCGCGACGAGCTCGGCCCGCACGTGCACGCCCTCGACGTCGCGGGAGTGGACGTAGATCTCCCGCAGCGGCACGATCGCCCCGCCGACGGTCAGCGCGGACGGATCGAGCTTGAACGACGCGTACGGTTTGGTGCCCCCGCTCTGGAACCAGTTGGTACGCAGGGTCGCGTCGACGAACGAGCGCAGCCCTCGCAGGGTCCGGTCGAGGTCGAAGGTCGCGGCGCGATCGATGTGGCCGGCCACCGCCGAGGCCGCGGCGGCGACGGCGGCTTCCCGGTCGGGCAGCCCGGGCCGGAACCGGGCGTCGAACAGTGCGGCGAGGGCCGCGGCATAGCCGGAGGTGGCCGTCAGGCAGCCGAGCATGTACGTCGGCGACAGGCCGATGCCGGCCTGCGCCAGGAACCGGACGGCTGCCCGGATCAGGTCGACCCACCGCCACGAAATACCCTCCTGCAGAACGAGTATCGAGAAGTCGTCGATGTCGGTGCGGCCTTCGGCGCCCGCGACGAACGCGTCCGCGATCAGGTCGAGCACCCCGGCATCCGGAGCGGCGGTTCCGGACGGCGCGATCGTGAAGTGGTGCGCCCCCGGCTCGTCCAGCGGCCGGTGGTCGCTCACGTGAAGACCGAAGCGCCGCAGGACGTCGACGACGTCGGTGAGAGTGAACCGGTGGTTCGGCCACGAAGCGAGGCAGCCGAGCGGACTGCCGTCGGCGGAGTCGAGGAAACGCAGCGTCGTCGTGTGCTGGGACAGGGAGGGGGCGCTCACGTGGGGTCCTTTCCGGGGCGGCGGCGATGGGGCGAGTCTGCCGCCTCTGCCTCCGGTAAGGCAGGGCCGAAGTGGAGCGGTCGGAGCGCCGCGAATCGCCGATTCGGAGTGGAGGCTGATCCGCTCGAGGCTGCGGGTGACCTGTGTATATCCGTCGGCGTCGGTGAACTGTACGCCGCGCCGGTGGGCGAGAGCCGGGCCGAGAAGATCTCTGCGGGGAGCTTCTCGGCCCGGGGCCTTTCTCACCGGTTCATGGATTGGACCGGTTTGCCGTCGTACGCGGCTTCACGAGGGTCAGGGCTCCTGGTGACGCGAGTCGTTCGGCTTCGTGGCCGACGGACGCCATCGGCGTAGCCCGGTGCCGGACTCGTAGGCCTGTGACGTGGGACAGGTGACGAGTTCGATGGTGCTACCCCAGGGCGTTCGGGCGTACAGATAATGGTTTCCCCGTCCCGCGTCGCCGCCGGGCAGCTCTGTCGGCGGGCTCATCAGCTGACCTCCTTCAGGATTACTTGGCGGGAGTCGCCGGCGTCGCCGCGGGTTCGTGCAATCGCCGAGCGGAGGAGATCGAGCGCCATGCGCCGGCGGTGTGCGCTCCGTCGGCGTCGAGGTGCCGCATCGACACGTCCAGCCATGCGGTCAACAGTTTCGGATTCGGAGAGTCCGGAAGTGTCCGCATGAGAGCCGAGTCGAGGTCGGGCACTGCGTCGGTCAACAGGTGGCGTGGAACGGAGAGGAGTGTTCTTGATCCAGGTCCCGGCACTGAGGCACTCGGCGGGGCCTACGCCGTCCCACGGGGCAGCGGTGCCGGAAGCGTTTTCGGTGCCCCGACTGCACTGTGCCAGGACCTCCGTTCCAGGGTGGACGATGAGGACCGCGACGTACTCACCTGGGGTGCGACGAAGTTCGGCGGCGCGTCGGTATCCGCTCATCGAGCCGACGCTGCATCCGACCACCAGTGGTCGCCATCGTCCGATGATGTCCGGCCGGGTGTTGACACTCCGAGTGTTGTGGAACACAATCTGAGCGCAGTTGACATGACTGTCACGTCATACTGCATGTCCGACGCGTTTCACTGTCCAGAGGAGATATCGATGACCGCCGCCGTTCCTGACATGCGTGAACTCGGACGAAAGGTACGGAATTGGGGGCGGTGGGGCGCCGACGACGAGCGCGGCACGACCAACCTCATCACCCCCGAGCGGGTCAGGGACGCGGCACGGCTGATCCGAACCGGACAGATCTTCGAACTGGGCATCCCGCTCGACGGCAACGGTCCGCAGCCGGGCGGAAGCCGGATCAACCCGATCCGGCTGATGTCCGAGAACGGGCAGGAGCAGGTGTTGCCGGGCGGTTTCAAGTGGGCCGACGACTACGTCTTCATGCCGCTGCAAGCCGGGTCGCAGTACGACTCCCTCGCGCACGTCCACTACGACGAGCAGCTGTACAACGGGCATCCCGGCGACGGCGTCACCGTCAAGGGCGCCGACAAGTGCGGCATCCACACCCAGGCCAAGGGCATCGCGGGCCGCGGCGTGCTCCTCGACGTCGCCCGGCATCGGGGTCTCCCATGGCTCGAGTCGGGAACCGCGATCACACCCGAGGAACTCGATGCCGTCGTGGAAGCGCAGGGCGTCGAGGTCGGGCCGGGCGACATCCTCCTGATCCGAACCGGTTGGCACGCCAAGTTTCTCGCGGAGTCCGATGCGGCCGCGTACATGGCGGGAGAGCCGGGGCTGAGCCTGTCGTGCGCACAGTGGCTGCGCGACCGGGACGTGGCGGTCGTAGGTGCCGACAACTGGGCCGTCGAGGTGATACCCGGGGAGAACCCGGGCGCCCTCTTCGAACTGCACATGGTCCTGATCCGAGACATGGGCATGACGCTCGCCGAGATGCTCGACTTCGAAGAACTCTCGAAGGCATGCGCCGCCGACGGCGTCTACGACTTCTTCTACACGGGGCCGCCGTTGCAGTTCACCCGGGCAGTCGGTTCCCCGATCAACCCTCTCGCCATCCGTTGACACGACCGGCAGCCGGAATCCTCCCGCTCGGCCGAACCGACCCGATACCGCCCGTTTCATCACGCCAAGGAGAACCGAATGCTGCTCAGCGACATCGTCGAGTACAGCGCACGCAAGCATCCCGATCGAATCGCCCTGCGCTTCGAAGACGAGACGGTCGGCTACGGCCAGCTGCGCGACCGCAGCCGCCGCCTCGCGAACGCACTCCTCGGCGTCGCGGACCCCGGCGACCGCGTCGCGATCCTCTCCACGAACCGCACCGAGTACTTCGACTGCTACTACGGCGTGCCCATGGCGGGCATGGCGT
>NZ_WVTE01000111.1:0-7556 GCF_009939605.1 Rhodococcus sp. YH1
CGGAACCGCCGGTGCATGTTGACCATGGCCCGCGCCAGCCCGGGGTGCGCCGACACCATCGCGGCGATCTCTTGGGCGTCGGCGTCGATGCCCATCTCCTGATCGAGGGCCACCTCCCGCATCTCGGCGATGAGCCGGGTGTCGTCCTGTGACGAGAAGAACGTGGTGTCGACACCGAAGACCTCGCTGATGCGCAGCAGGACCGGTACGGTGAGCGGCCGCACGTCGTGCTCGATCTGGTTGAGGTAGCTGGCCGAGATCTCCAGGGTCTTGGCCAGCGCCGCTTGGCTGAGTCCCCGCTCGGTGCGCAGCTGGCGCAGGCGGGCGCCGACGAACGTCTTTGGCATCAGCCCAGCGTACGAGCGTCTACGCAGCTTCGCAACGACAGGTTCGCAACGTTAGCGCTCTACTCGAGTCCCAGCCAGGACCCCGGCGCGAAGGCCTCGTAGTGGACGGCGTCGGGCGAGACTCCCGCGCCGAGCAACGCCTGCCGGATCGACCGCATGAACGGGACGGGACCGCACACGTACACCTGCGGATCCTTCGGCAGCTCGACCCCGTCGAGCGGGGTGTGGCCGTCCTCGCGGAGCTCTTCGAACTCGGAGTAGCGGGTCAGCATGCGGGCCCGCGGCAGACGGTCGACCAGGGCCTGCGTCTCGGCGCGCCGCGCATGGTCGTAGCTGGACCGGTCGACGTGCACGACCAGGACCTCGCGCTCGGAGCGGTGCGCCGCCAGGTGCTGCAGCGCCGCGAGCGTCGGGGTGACGCCGATGCCGGCGGAGATCAGCACCAGGGGAGCGTCGGCGTCCTCGACGACGAGGCTGCCGAACGGATGCGAGACGACGAGTTCGGTGCCGATGCCGACGCCGCCGACGAGGAGCTGGGAGACGATCCCGCCCGGGACCCGCTTGACGGTGACGGCCCACTCCCCCGGGACGTGGCTGCGCACGAGGGTGTACTGGCGGATCTGCCGGGTGCCGTCTCCCAGGGTGGTCGCGACGGAGATGTACTGTCCGGGAAGGAAATCCGGAAGCGGGCTGCCCTCGAGGGAGCGCAGGGTCAGGGTCGCGACCTCCGCGCCGTCGAACTGGACGTCGGTGACCACGACGACGCGCCAGATCTGACCGGGCCGGACGCCGGCCTTGTCGTAGAGTGCCGACTCCTGCTCGATGAGCGAGTTGGCCATCAGCGTGTAGACCTCGCGCCAGGCCGCGGCGACCTCGGGGGTGACCGCGTCGCCGAGCACCTCGCCGATCGCGGCGAACAGCTGGTGCCGGACCACGTCGTAGTGGGGGGCCTGGACGCCGAGCGAGGCGTGCTTGGCAGCGATCCGGGCCATGATCGCGTCGATGTCGGCGGCGTCCTCGGTGACGAGGAGCGTCGCGAAGGCGGCGACCGAGCTCGCGAGCGCCTTCTGCTGCTCCCGGTTCTCCTGGTTGGTGCGGTTGAACAGGTCGGTCCGCAGCGACGGCGCGGCCGCGAAGAGCTTTTCGTAGAACAGTTCGGAGATCTGGCCGATGTGGGCGCCGACGACCGGGAGGGTGGCCTCGATCACCGGCTTCGACGTGGCGGAAAGGATGGCGCCCTCCTCGACTCGTGTGCGAGTGGGGAGTGGGCACGCCCGAGCGGCGTGACCGGCCCCGACTGGTCAACGCGCACATGGTAGTCGAGCGATCCTGGCCGACCCCCGATTCGACCGGGGCGACTTCCCGATTTGCCGGACCTCCGGGTGTGAAACTCATCACAATCTTCGTGGTGATCCGCGGCTCCGTCGCTGGTGGGCCGCGGGTGCGGGGCAGTGTCGTCGGCTGCCGGGCGGCGCGCCCGCCGGGGAACAATGCCGAGGTGATTGCTACCGACGGGTAGCTACCGGGGTCCGGGCCGGGTTCGTTGGACGCGCCAAAGATTTACAACCTTTGCAAAGCCTCGGGAAAAACTAGCGAAGATTGGCACTAGCAACAGGTAGACGGCACTTTCCGGGTGTGTCATTGTCGAGTGGTACATCCGAAAGGTTCGCGAAGGATGTGAAGTAGTACGCACGTACTGCAGAGCGTCCGGCGCGGATCCGATCTAGAGAGTGGAGCTTAGATGTCGACCACCGGCACCCCGAGGACCGCTGAGGAAATCCAGAAGGATTGGGACACCAACCCGCGCTGGAAGGGGATCACCCGCAACTACACGGCCGAGCAGGTCGTCAAGCTGCAGGGCACCGTCGTCGAGGAAGCCACCCTCGCCCGCCGCGGCTCGGAGATTCTGTGGGACCTCGTGAACAACGAGGACTACATCAACTCGCTGGGCGCCCTCACCGGCAACCAGGCCGTGCAGCAGGTCCGCGCCGGCCTCAAGGCCATCTACCTGTCCGGCTGGCAGGTCGCCGGTGACGCGAACCTGTCCGGCCACACCTACCCGGACCAGTCGCTGTACCCGGCGAACTCGGTGCCGCAGGTCGTCCGCCGCATCAACAACGCGCTGCTGCGCGCCGACGAGATCGCCAAGATCGAGGGCGACACCTCGGTCGACAACTGGCTCGCCCCGATCGTCGCCGACGGTGAGGCCGGCTTCGGTGGCGCGCTCAACGTCTACGAGCTGCAGAAGGCCATGATCGCGGCCGGTGTCGCCGGCTCGCACTGGGAGGACCAGCTCGCGTCGGAGAAGAAGTGCGGTCACCTCGGTGGCAAGGTGCTCATCCCGACCCAGCAGCACATCCGCACCCTGACCTCGGCTCGCCTCGCGGCCGACGTCGCCGACGTCCCGACGGTCGTCATCGCCCGCACCGACGCCGAGGCGGCGACGCTGCTGACCTCCGACGTCGACGAGCGTGACCGTGAGTTCCTCGACGGCACCCGCACCGCCGAGGGCTTCTACGGCGTCAAGAACGGCATCGAGCCCTGCATCGCGCGTGCCAAGGCCTACGCGCCGTACTCCGATCTGATCTGGATGGAGACCGGCGTGCCGGACCTCGAGGTCGCCAAGAAGTTCGCCGAGGCCGTCCGCAGCGAGTTCCCGGACCAGCTGCTCGCCTACAACTGCTCGCCGTCCTTCAACTGGAAGGCGCACCTGGACGACGCGACCATCGCGAAGTTCCAGAAGGAGCTCGGCGCGATGGGCTTCAAGTTCCAGTTCATCACCCTCGCCGGCTTCCACTCGCTCAACTACGGCATGTTCGACCTGGCCCACGGCTACGCCCGCCAGGGGATGACCGCATTCGTCGACCTGCAGGAGCGCGAGTTCAAGGCCGCCGCGGAGCGTGGCTTCACCGCCGTCAAGCACCAGCGTGAGGTCGGCGCCGGCTACTTCGACGCCATCGCCACCACCGTCGACCCGAACACCTCCACGGCAGCCCTCAAGGGCTCCACCGAGGAGGGCCAGTTCCACTAGGAACCGGCAACCGGATGTAGGTGCGCGGCGGGATCTCGGACGACCAGGTCCCGCCGCCGCCGTATCCACCCCCTGTCAGAACCCCTTTCACGACCCCCCACATGACGAGTAGGAGCTGACGTGACCAGCGAAAAGATTCAGCGCGTCGGCGTGATCGGCGCCGGGATCATGGGCGCAGGTATCGCCGAGGTGTGCGCACGCGCTCATGTCGACGTACTTGTGTACGAGCAGTCCCGCGAACTCGCGGCTGCCGGGCGTGCCCGCATCCTCCGGTCCCTCGACCGCGGTGTCAGCAGCGGCAAGATCACCGAACGGGAGCGTGAGCAGGCCGCCTGGCGGCTGCGCTTCACCTCCGATCTCGGCGACTTCGCCGATCGCCAGCTCGTCGTGGAGGCGGTCGTCGAGGACGAGAAGGTCAAGGCCGAGATCTTCGCGGAACTCGATAAGATCGTCACGGATCCGAACGCGGTGCTGGCGTCCAACACCTCGTCGATCCCGATCATGAAGCTGGGCATCGCCACCACCCGGCCCGAGCGGGTCATCGGCATGCACTTCTTCAATCCGGTTCCGGTGCTGCCGCTGGTCGAGCTGGTCACCACGCTCAAGACCGGCCCCGCGGTCTCCCAGCGCGCGGAGGCCTTCGCCTCCGAGGTGCTCGGCAAGCAGGTCGTCCGGTCCTCCGACCGGGCCGGCTTCATCGCCAACGCGCTTCTCGTGCCCTACCTGCTGTCGGCGATCCGGATGGTCGAGTCCGGCTTTGCCACCAAGGAGGACATCGACAAGGCGATGGTCCTCGGGTGTGCCCACCCGATGGGTCCGCTCGCGCTCACCGATCTGGTGGGCCTGGACACGGTCAAGTCGATCGCCGACTCGATGTACGGGGAGTTCAAGGAGCCGCTGTACTCGGCTCCGCCGCTCCTGCTGCGTATGGTCGAGGCCGGCCTCGTCGGCAAGAAGTCGGGCGCCGGCTTCTACGAATATGCCGACAACGGTCGTGCCGCCAAGAAAGTCAGCTAGGTAGGTAGCACCACACCGCACCTCGGCGCCCGTGTGCCGACAGCACAGCCGCCGCGCTGACTGTCGGGACACGGGCGCGAGGTGCATCGAGGGAAAGGTCGACCCCGAATGGCCAGCACTGCAGACGGATACGGCTCGAGCATCCTCGGGTATCCGCGCATCGGACCCCGTCGTGAACTCAAGCGTGCCCTCGAGGCCTACTGGCACGGCACCGGGACCCGCGACGAGCTCGTCGCGGTGGCCCGCGAGATCCAGGAGTCCACCTGGAGCGAGCTCGCCGCCACCGGGCTCACCCAGGTGCCCGGTAACACGTTCTCCTACTACGATCACGTGCTCGACAACGCGCTGCTGTTCGGTGCGATCCCCGAGCGGTTCCGCCCGCTCGTCGGCGAGCTCGACCCGCTCGACTTCTACTTCACGCTGTGCCGGGGCCGCGAGGACTTCCCGCCGCTCGAGCTGGTCCGCTGGTTCGGCAGCAACTACCACTACCGGCAGCCCGAGCTCGACGAGAACACCACCTTCGCGCTGAACTCGGCGGCGGTGCTCGACGAGTTCGAGCGCGCCAAGGCCCGCGGTATCGACCTGCGTCCGGTCGTACTCGGTCCGGTGTCGCTGCTGCTGCTGTCCAAGGTCTCGCAGACGTCGGAGCAGGACGGGTTCTCCACCCTCGAGCTGCTCGACCGGCTGCTGCCCGAGTACGAGAAGCTGTTCGCGGAGCTCGCGCGCGCCGGCGCCTGGTGCGTGCAGCTCGACGAGCCCTCCTTCACCGAGGACCGCACCCCGGAGGAGCTCGCGGCCTTCGCGCGCGCCTACGACACGCTCTCCCACGCGCCGCTGCGCCCGCGCCTCCTCGTCACCGGCCCCTACGGTCACCTCGGTGAGGCGTTGCCCATCCTGGCCGCCACCAAGGTCGAGGCCATCGGTCTCGACCTGGTCAACGGCCGGATGAGCGCGGAGGAGCTGGCCGCGGTGCCGGGCCTCAAGCGCAAGCGCATCTACGCGGGGGTCGTCGACGGCCGCAACGTGTGGAAGGCCGACCGGCACCGCACGCTCGAGTACCTGAGCAGCCTCGCGGCCGTGACGCCCGACCTGGTGGTCTCCACGTCGTGCTCGCTGCTGCACGTGCCCTACGACGTGCTCGCCGAGTACGACATCCCCGGCGACGTGGCGGACCGGCTGGCCTTCGCCAAGCAGAAGGTGGGCGAGGTGGTCTCGCTCGCCAAGGCGCTGACCACCGGCGCGGAGGAACGGTGGCGCAAGCCGCCGACGTCGGTGCACTTCAAGCAGAAGCACGCGATCCGCGCCCGCGTCAACGCCCTGCGGCCCGAGCACCGGCGCCGCGTCCCGTACGAGGAGCGGCGCGCCGCGCAGCAGGAGCGGCTGAAGCTGCCGCCGGTGCCGGCGACCACGCTGGGGTCGTTCCCGCAGACGGACGAGATCCGCAAGGCCCGCTACGAGCTGGGCGAGGGCCGCATGTCGTGGGACGACTACGTCAAGCGCATCCAGGAGGAGATCGAGTCCACCGTCCGGCTGCAGGAGGACATCGGCCTCGACGTGCTCGTCCACGGTGAGCACGAGCGCAACGACATGATCCAGTACTTCGCCGAGCTGCTCGAGGGCTTCGCCACGACGCACTTCGGCTGGGTGCAGGCGTACGGGTCGCGGTGCACGCGCCCGCCGATCCTCTACGGCGACATCGTGCGGCCGAAGCCGATGACGGTGGAGTGGATCGCGTTCGCGCAGTCGCTGACCGACAAGCCGGTCAAGGGCATGCTCACGGGCCCGGTCACGATGCTGGCGCGGTCGTATGTGCGTCAGGACCAGCCCCTGCACGAGACGGCAGACCAGTTGGCGCTCGCCATCCGCGACGAGATCGCCGACCTCGAGCGGGCGGGCATCGCCATCATCCAGGTCGACGAGCCCGCCATCCGGGAACTGCTGCCGTTGCGGCAGGACGGCCGGGCCGAGTACCTGGACTGGGCGGTCGACGCGTTCCGGCTCGCGACCGGGGGCGCCAAGCCCGAGACGCAGATCCACACGCACCTGACCTACTCCGGTCAGGCGTCGGTGGTCGACGCGATCGAACGGCTCGACGCGGACGTCACGGCGATCGTCGCGACCCGCTCGATCCGCTGGGTGCTCGAGGCCATCAAGGACAAGGCCCTCACGCACGGTGTCGGCCCCGGCGTCTACGAGAGCCGATCGGCGCGCATCCCCGACATCGACGAACTCGACGAACTGCTCAGCACCGCAGCGGAATCCGTCGAACTCGACCGCTTGTGGGCGAATCCGGACGGCGGGCTCAAGACCCGGCACTACTGGCAGCTCGAGCCGTCGCTGCGCAACCTCGTCGCCGCCGCACGTCGTCTGCGGCGACGCGCGGCCGGGCAGTAGGCCGGCAGGCCGCCTCCGTCGACGCGCACCCGCGGACAGCCCCCGCGGGTGCGCGTCGTGTCGCCGGCCGGTAGGCATGTCTGCATGACTACCGTTGCCGCGTACGCCGCCACCGCGGCGGACAGCCCCCTCGTCAAGACCACCATCGAGCGGCGTGAGCTCGGTCCGCTCGACGTGCTCATCGAGATCAGGTACGCCGGGATCTGCCATTCCGACATCCACACCGCCCGCAACGAGTGGGGCGGCACCCGCTACCCCGTCGTTCCCGGGCACGAGATCGTCGGGGTGGTGAGCGCCGTCGGCGCCGAGGTGACCAGGCATGCCGTCGGCGATCGCGTCGGCGTCGGCTGCTTCGTCGACTCGTGCCTCGCGTGTGAGGCCTGCACCAGCGGCGACGAGCAGTACTGCACCAGCCGGGTCACCGGCACCTACAACGCCGTCGGCCGCGACGGCGAGGTGACCCAGGGCGGCTACTCCACCCACATCGTCGTCACCGAGCACTTCGTCCTGAAGATCCCCGACGGTCTTGCGCTCGACGCCGCGGCGCCGTTGCTCTGCGCGGGCATCACCCTGTTCTCCCCGCTCCGGCACTGGGGCGCCGGACCGGGCAGGAAGGTCGCCGTGATCGGGATGGGCGGGCTCGGCCACGTCGGAATGGCAGATCCCGGCGTACCTGATCTCGATGAGCACGTCGAGCGGACCGAGCTCACGCCGCTCGATGGTGGTCTTGACGAGGGGGCTGTCCGCCGCGGTGGCGGCGTACGCGG
>NZ_WVTE01000112.1:0-7538 GCF_009939605.1 Rhodococcus sp. YH1
ACACCGGCAGCCAGCCCCCGCGAATGGGGCTGAGCCACACCTCCATCGCCCCCTACGACGCGTTCCCCACCCGGGACGGCCAGGTGCTGATCGGCGTGCAGAGCGACGGCGGGTGGCGCGCCCTGGTCACCGATGTCCTCGAGGCCCCCGAGCTGGCCGACGACCCCCGCTTTGCCACCAACGTCCAGCGCGTGCGGAACAGATCCGAATGCGACGCGCTCGTCGCGGCGCGCACCGTCCGCTGGTCGACCGCGGAACTGGACGCGAGGCTCGCCGCCGCCGGCATCCCCGCGGCGCAGGTCAAGCAACTCGATCAGGTCGTCGCGCATCCGCAGCTGCGGGCGCGCAACCGCTGGCGCACCATCGGCACCGAACACGCGCCGGTCGAGGCTCTGCTGCCCCCGGTCACGTTCGAAGACGTCGAGGCACGCATGGGTGACGTTCCGGCGCTCGGCCAGCACACCCACGCGCTGCTCGTGGAATCCGGAATGGACGCCGAGACCGCCGACGCCACGATCGCCGGGGGCATCGCCCTGCAGGCCGAACACTTCCACCCCGCCCCCACCCGATAGCACGTACGGCTCGACCACCTCGGGCCACCAGGAAAGGACCATCATGCTGACAGGACGCACCGCCGTGATCACCGGAGGCGCCCAGGGCATCGGGCTGGCGATCGCCCGCACCTTCGCCGACCACGGGGCCCGAGTCGTCCTCGGCGATCTCGACGAGGCGAAGGCGAAGGACGCTGCGGCCTCGCTGAGCACCGACGCGCTCGGTGTCCGGTGCAACGTCACCTCGTCCGAGGACGTGGCGCGCCTCCTCGACGCCGCGGTGGACTCGTTCGGGTCCCTCGACATCATGGTCAACAACGCCGGCATCACCCGGGATGCGACCATGCGGAAGATGACCGAGCAGCAGTTCGACGACGTCATCCAGGTTCACCTGCGCGGGTGCTGGAACGGTACCCGCCAGGCCGCCGGCATCATGCGGGAGTCGGGCGGCGGGTCGATCATCAACCTGTCCTCGATCTCCGGCAAGGTCGGGTTCGTCGGCCAGACAAACTATTCCGCGGCCAAGGCCGGCATCGTGGGGCTGTCCAAGGCGGCCGCCAAGGAAGTTGCTCACCTGGGTGTGCGGGTGAATGTCATCCAGCCCGGACTCATCCGCACGGCCATGACCGAGGCGATGCCGCAGAAGGCATGGGATCAGAAGATGTCCGAGATCCCCATGCAGCGAGCCGGCGAGCCGGAGGAGATCGCCTCCGTCGCACTCTTCTACGCCTCGGACCTGTCGTCGTACATGACCGGTACCGTCGCCGAAGTGACCGGCGGCCGCTACATGTAGACGGTTGCCGTCCGCGCCCGAGCGACGACGAAGTGAGGGTTTGGACCGGCGTCGCAGCGCCGGTCGAACACTTGCAGCAGCATTCGGCACGCCGGGATGCAGGTATTCACCCGTGTGCCGAATCGGAACACCTTGTGCGATGTGACGCACACAATATTGAACGTGGAATTCTCCCACTCGAACAAGCTGGATCCTCGTCGCGTCGATCGGTGCTGTCGAGATGGTCGGAAAGAGGAACTCGCATGCGCAGCAGGCTGGACCGATGACAGGCAAACCGGTATGGCGAAAGCCCATCGACGCCGCAGACCGTGTGGTGGCGCCGCGGGCCGAGGCTCTGGTGCACAGCGATGTGTTCGCGACGGTGACCGCCACGATTTTCGGTGTCCGTCGTGCCGTGGGCAACGGTGTGAACGGCGTCGCGGCACGAGTGTGGCACCTGGTGAATCTGCCGGCGGGCACAGACCTGCAGCGGCTTCGCCAACAGATCGGGGCGCTGGACCGGGATGTGCGGCGACTGTCGCTGCAGCTCGAACAGCGCAAAGACAACCCCTCGGAGAGTGATCGACGGTGACGACCACACCAGCTTCGGAGAACATCGTCGACCGGGTTCGCCGAGAGGTGGAACGCACTGCGCTCCGGGCGCGCAACGGAATTCGGATGGCAGCGGGCGTCTCACGGCCGGAGGTCGGTAAGACCCCGAAGGACGTGGTGTGGCGCCACGGCCGGTGCGAGTTGTGGCACTACCGCAACGACGATGTGCGAGTGTCGCCGCCACTGTTGATCGTGTTCAGCCTGTTCTCCCGCAGCTACATTCTGGATCTGCAATCGGGCAACAGCTTTGTGGAACGGCTCCTCGCAGCGGGATTCGATGTCTACCTGCTGGATTGGGGAGTTCCCGACGAACGCGACGCAGCCAACCGGTTGGACGACTATGTCGACGACTATCTGCCCGCCGCGGTCGACCGCGTGCGGCAGATCGCCGGCACCGACCAGATCAATATGCTCGGCTACTGTTTCGGCAGCGTCCTGGCACTGCTGTACGCGGCCCACCATCTCGACGCGCCGTTGCGCAGCCTGACCGTCATGACGACGCCGGTCGACCTGCAGCAACTGGGACCGCTGACCAGCGTGATCGGCGGCGGCGGACTGAATATCGAGAACGTGCTCGACGAGAACGGTAATGTGCCGCCGCAGGTCGTCTACCAGGGCTTCCAAGTCCTGAAACCGACCGCGCAGATCACCCAGTACGTCGACCTGTGGGAACGGATGTGGAGCGACGATTATGTCGCGGCGCACCAGGCGATGATCGGGTGGGCAACCGACCATATTCCGTTGCCCGGCGGTGTCGCCCGGCAGCTCGCGGAGATGACCCGAGACAACGCCATCGTCAACGACACCCTGGTTGTCGGCGGCGACCGCGTTCACCTCGCCGACATCACGGTGCCGTTCCTGACCGTGCTGGGCACCCGTGACCACATCGTGCCGGAAGTGTCCGCGGGCCCGCTGATCGACATGATCGGCTCGCCCGACAAACACGAGCTGCGCCTCGAGGGGGGGCACGTCGGGCTGCTCGTCGGCCGAACCGCCGCCAAGACCACCATCCCCACGATCATCGAATTCCTCATCCAGCGAAGTGAGTTACAGGAATGAACATCGTCGCATTGGGCCGGGACCACACCGACGCCCTGATCGAGTTCTTCGCCCGGTTGCCCGCCGAGGACCTGACCCTGATGCGGGAGGATGTCACCGAGCCGGACACGGTCCGCGGCTGGGCGGACCGCCCGGCCCACTGGGTCGCGCTCGACGACGGCGCGGTCGTGGGATTCGCCGCGGTGCGCCCGCTGCCCAGCTGGTCCGACCACGTCGGTGAACTGCGACTCGTCGTCGACTCGGCCCATCGGCGCCTCGGCATCGGCCGCGCGCTGGCCCGCCACGCACTCGCCGACGCGATCCGCGCAGGCCGCCGCAAAGTCGTCGTCGAGCTCGCCGCAGACCAGGAGCACTCGCTGGCAATGTTCGGTTCGCTCGGCTTCACCGGCGAGGCGCTGCTGCGCGACCATATCCGTGACCGCGAGGGCAACCTGCGCGACCTGGTCATGCTCGCTCACTTCGTCGACGCCACCTGGTCGTCCATCGACACCATCGGGGTCAGTGCCGAACTCGGCCTGGAGGACAACACCCCGTGACCGGAACGACGCAACGAGGCCACACGGCGCCGGGCCGCCTGCTCTATTTCACCGACCCCGCACGCGCGGCCGTCGACTATGCGCTCCTGGCCTACTCTGCACCGCTGCTGGCCGCACTTCCTCGCGGCGACAAACACCCCGTCCTCGTGCTCCCCGGACTGAACACGAGCGATGCCTCCACCTACACCCTGCGGACCGTGCTCAAAGGGCTCGGATACAAGACGTACGGGTGGCAGCTCGGCCGCAACATCGGCCCCACGAGCAAGGCGGTGCACGGCACGCAGGCGCGGCTCGACTACTTGACCAACCGCTACCAGCAGCCGGTCACGCTCATCGGGTGGAGCCTCGGCGGCATTTTCGCGCGCAAACTCGCCCGCCGCACCCCGTCGGCGGTTCGACAGGTCATCACCCTGGGCAGCCCGATCCGGCTCGCCCGGCACGAACAGAGCCGCGCCAACCGCCTGTTCCATCGCAACTCCCATGAGCACATCGAGCCGTTGGATCTGCCGCTCGAACGCGGCGCAGGGCCGCTTCCGGTGCCCGCCACGTCGATCTACTCCAAGCTCGACGGGATCCTCGCCTGGCGGGCCTGCCTGGACGAGCCCTCGCCCCGCGCCGAGAACATCGCCGTGCTTGCCAGTCACTTCGGCATCACCGGTAACCCGGCGACACTTTGGGCGGTCGCGGACCGGCTCGCCCAGCCTCCGGACCGATGGGCCCCGTTCCGACCGCCCGCTCTCCTCCGAATGGCCTACCCAGCACCCGAAAGCCGATCATGACCAACCTCGCCCACATCCTGACCGAGTCCGCGCGCCGTCATCCCGACCGGCCGGCGATCCGTCTGGACGATCTCGTCATCACCTATGCCGAACTCGACGATCTGACCGCACGCGCGGCAGGCTGGCTGCAGGCCCGCGGTATCCGACCCGGCGACCGGGTCGGGATCGCGCTGCCGAACATCGTGCCGTTCCCGGTCTTCTACTACGGTGTGTTGCGCGCCGGCGCGACTGTCGTGCCGATGAATCCGCTCCTCAAGGCCCGCGAGATCGAGCACGCTCTTCGCGATTCCGGTGCCGCTCTGGCGCTGGTGGGGACCACTATCGCGGCCGAGGCGCAGGCCGCGGCCGCAGCGACCGGCACCGACATCGTGGTCATCGACGACGACACCCTGGCCGGCGCTGCCCAATGGCCGCGCCTGCCGGAGGTGACCGCCCGGGCCGACGACGACACGGCGGTCCTCCTCTACACCTCGGGCACGACCGGCGCGCCGAAGGGCGCACAGCTCACCCACTCGAACATGTACCGCAACGCCACCACCTTCGTCGCCATGCTCGACATCCGTAAGGAGGATGTGGTGCTGGGTTGCCTCCCGTTCTTCCACGCGTTCGGGCAGAGCAACGCGCTGAACGCCTCCCTCGCGGCCGGCGCGTGTGTGTCGCTGGTGCCGCGATTCGAAGCCGTAGCGGTCGTGCGGCTCATCGAACGCCACCGGGTAACCGTCTTCGAGGGCGTCCCCACGATGTACGTTTCCCTGCTCCACGCCGACTTGTCGGAGGCGGACACCTCCAGTCTGCGGATCTGCATCTCGGGTGGCGCGGCGTTGCCGATCGAGGTCCTGAACGGATTCCAGGGAGCCTTCGGCGCACCGATTCTCGAGGGCTACGGCCTGTCCGAGACATCGCCGACCGCCACGTTCAACCGGATCGGGCATACCAAGCCCGGGTCGATCGGAGTGCCGATCGACGGTGTCGAACTGAAGCTGGTCGCTCGGGACGGCACCGAAACCCCGCCCGGCGAGGTGGGGGAGATCGTCATCCGCGGACACAACGTCATGAAGGGCTACTGGAAACAGCCCGAAGCAACAGCCGCCGCGATAGTCGACGGCTGGTTCCATACGGGAGACATGGGCAGTCGCGACGAGGACGGCTTCTACTTCATCGTCGACCGCAAGAAGGACATCATCATCCGGGGCGGCTACAACGTCTACCCCCGCGAGATCGAAGAAGTGCTCTACGAACATCCCGCGGTGCGCGAAGTCGCCGTCATCGGAGTGCCTCATCCCACCTACGGCGAGGAAGTTGCCGCCGCGATCACCTTGCGACCCGGTGCGGAGGCAACTCCCGAGGAGCTTCGCCAATACGTCAAGAGCCGGGTCGCCGCGTACAAGTACCCGCGCCACGTCTGGCTTGCCGACAAGCTGCCCAAGGGTGCCACCGGCAAGATCCTCAAACGCGAAATCGGCATCCCCGCCCACCTTCTCGAACAGCCGCCGGCGTGACCGGCCCGGCCGTCGTACCGACCCGGTGAGGAACACCCATGGCTGATCGGACCCGACGGGTGGCCGTCGGCGAGCTGGAACTGGCCTACGAGACCTTCGGGGACGCCGGCAACTCACCCCTGCTGCTCATCTCGGGGCTCGCCACCCAGATGCTCGGCTGGGACGAACGGTTCTGCGACCAACTCGCCGACCACGGCTTCCATGTGATCCGGTTCGACAACCGCGACATCGGGTTGTCCACCCACCTTCACGAGGGCGGGATTCCGAATCTGGGGGCCCTGCTTCGCGGGGAGGCCGCGCCGGCGCCGCCGTACACGCTGGCGGACATGGCCGAGGACACCGCCGGGCTGCTCGACGCGCTGGGTCTCGAGTCCGCGCACATCGTGGGCGCCTCGATGGGCGGCATGATCGCGCAGCAGCTCGCGATTCACCACGGATACCGGGTCCGGAGTCTGACCTCCATCATGTCCACTCCCTCGCGCCAGGTGGGACAGGCGCGGCCGGAGGCGCAGGCGGTGTTGTTCCTGCCGCCGCCGACCGACCCGGACACCGCCGCCGAACGCTCCCTGACGGTGTATCGCGTGATCGGCTCACCCGGATACCCGCTCGACGAGCCTCGCGTCGCCGACGTCGCGCGACGCGCCTTCGCGCGAGGCAACAACCCAGCCGGCGTGGCGCGGCAGTACGCGGCGATTGTGGTCTCCCCGGACCGCACGCCAGGACTACGCGAGTTGACGGTTCCGACGCTGGTGATCCACGGCGAGGACGATCCCCTGGTCCAGGTGGAAGGTGGTCTGGCGACGGCCGACGCGGTCCCTGGCGCCTGTCTGGTCGTGGTTCCGGGCATGGGTCACAACCTGCCCCAGCCCTTGTGGCCGCAGCTGATCGACGAGATCGTCGCCCACGCCCGAGCCGCCGAGGTCGGCCCCGCGACTCGCGCCTGACGGCCTGCGGGCGGAACCGCACGATCACACGACTGCGAGCCGCCGAGGCGCGAGATCGAATCAGTGTGCACGAAAAATCCTCCATCAGAACACTTCTCGATCGACAGGCCCGTCCGTGCCGGGTCGTCGCCGGCCCGGCAGCAGAGCACTGCGCCGGGCCGACTCATGCCGCTCGAAGCGGGGTGCTCACAGGCTGTCCTTGTCAACCACGCCGTCCCCACCGACGCTGACGGGCCGTCCGGAATCCCGAGCCCGTGAACCGCCCCGTTCCCTGCCGCCCCCATGCCGTCGATTCGCCCGTTTCGGGAGTGTGTCGAGCCCCGATTTCCGGAGTGTTTCATATTGGAACGCTCGGACGGCAGTCGCGCATCTCACCATTGTGGACAGAACATGAACCACGCCACATGCGGGTTCGCACCATCGAAGGGGTACAGGCCATGGATGGACTCATCCACGACCAGATCCGCGATCTCGACGTTCTTGTCGTGGGAGCCGGGTTCGGCGGAATCTACACGCTGCACAAGCTGCGCCACGAGCAGGGACTCGACGTCGTCGCCATCGACAAGGCGGGCGGGGTGGGGGGTACCTGGTACTGGAACAAGTACCCGGGTGCGTTGTCGGATTCGCAGTCCTTCGTCTACCAGTACTCGTTCGACCGACGCCTGACGCACGATGCGGGGCATCGGCCGGGGCGGCCCGGCGGCATCCCCTAATCTGGGCGCATGGCGCGCGACACCGACCCCGGATCCCGCGACCGTGCGAGTGCCGATGTGGTGCACCGCGGTC
>NZ_WVTE01000113.1:0-7313 GCF_009939605.1 Rhodococcus sp. YH1
CGGCAGTCACCGCGCCCGGTTCACCAGGGCGCACCGACCGACCGAGGTACCCGCTCCACCACCGCCACCGAACCACCCCGATACACCCGCAAAACCGCAGGTCAGACCCCAAAAACGTGTGACCAGCGCCATCAGAAAAGCACCGATGAAGCACCAAAAAGACATCGAAAAATCATCAAAACAGATGTAAACTTGAGGCATGAACAACCACGGGAACGACCATCGCCCCGCCGGTCTCCTGCTCGATGTCTACCGCGCCCACCACAACGGCGACTGCACCAACGGCGGTATCAGCGCCGCCGCCGACACCCTTCTTCTGGTCGGCGTCCTCGACGAGCGCCGCGCCCGCACGGGCCGCATCGCGCCACTGCCATCCGGCTGCACCCCCCACGGAGCGCGAAGCCACGTCGGCGGCCGCGAGCAGATCAGCCCCACCGTCGCCGTGCAGCTTCGCCGCTACGCCTTCATCGAAGGCAGCCATGCCGCTCTGGTCGGAGTCGAATGGAACGCCGACCATCGTCGGTACGAACTCACCGAGTCGGGGCGAGTGGTGATGTTCGGAGGCAACTACGCCGGAACCTCCGACTCGAGACTGGGCGAGCTGTCCGAACGGTATCTCGGCCACCGATCCATGATCCTGCCCGTCCACGACCGCATAGAAGACTGAACCAACGGCCCCGCCCCGGCGGGGCCGCTGTCATTGCATGGAAACCCCAGCTCAGAGCGTAAAAAGTGTGACAGCAGTCACCAGAAAAGCACGAGAAAAGAACCAAACAAACATCGAAAAAGCATCAAAACAGATGTAAACTTGAGTCATGAACAACGGAAGCACCGCCGAATTCGCCACCCTCGACCCCGCTGACCTGCTCACCGACTCCAACATCCGCCATGACCTGCGCCTGACCGATGCCTTCCGCGAGTCGATCGCAGAGCAAGGAGTTCTGACCCCCATCACCGTGTGCCGCACCGCCGCCGGACCCCTGCGCGTGCTCACCGGCCACCGCCGCACCGCCGCAGCCCTCGAGGCCGGACTGGCGCAGATCCCCGCCCTCATCGTCGGCGACGAAGGCGATGGCACCGCCGCTGCCGTCGAACGCCTCGTCACCCAGTGGAGCGAGAACGAACACCGCGCCGCGATCACCAACGGCGAGCGCCTGGCACTGTTCGAGACCCTGGCCGACCACGGACTCACCTCCACCAAGATCGCCCGTCGCACCAAGGCGCCCCGCACCGAGGTCGAGGCGGCCCTGACCCTGCGCGACACCGACCAGCGCGACGCTGTGCAACGAGGCGAGCTGACCATCGAACAAGCCGCCGCCCTCGCCGAGTTCAACGACGATCCCGCCGCCGTCCGCCGCATCGAGTGGGCCATCGGCAGCGGACGACTCGACCACGCACTCTCCGCCGAACGGTTGCGCCGCACCGAACGCAACGCCGCACTGGCCCGCGCCGAGGCGTACCTCGCAGAACACTCCATCGCCGCCGTGCCGCTCGGTGCTCTTCACGAGCGAGTGGGGGAGGGGACCAGCCATCTGGTCGAGCGCGTCACCGACGAAGAAGGCAACACGCCCGCCATCGAAGAAGTCGCCGCCCTCGGACACCTCGGGCTGTACGTCTACAGCTGCACCACCTATTTCGACCGCGAGAGCGGCGACGAGATCGACCCGGATTTCATCGTGGACGAGCTGCCCGACGGCGATGCCCGCGAAGACTGGATGATTCCCCGCGAGAACGTCGTCGAAGACCACGAGACCACGCTGTACTGGCACGTCGTCAATATCGAAGACACCCCCTGGCGCACCTGGTGGGGACACCGCCGCCCCGCCGAGTCCGAACAGGAACAGAGTGCCGAGGACCGCGCAGCTCAGCGGCGCGAAGTGATCGAGAACAACCGCGAATGGCGAGCCGCCACCGAGGTCCGCCGCAAGTGGATCGCCCAGCAGACCACCCGCAAGACCGCCCCCAAGGGCACCGCCTCATTCATGGCAACAGTGCTGAGGAAGTGGCCCCAGATCCCCGCCGCCTATCACGCCCGCACCCTGGCCGAACAGATGCTCCCCACGTCCGACACTCTCGCGAAGCTCGCCAGCGCCACCGACCCCCGCGCCCTGGTCCTGCTGCGCGCCCACATCCTCATCGCCCTCGAGTCCCAGGTCGGCGTCGAGCACTGGCGCAAGCCCACCGACCTGTCGCAGTTCTACCTGCGCGCCGTCGAAGCCCAGGGCTACACCCTCGCCGACATCGAGCGCCGCGCCGCCGGACTCGACCCCCTCGACGAGCAGTAACGCCCCTTCCGGTGGGCCGGTCGTATCGGCCGCCCACCGGGCCGGACCACTCGCCGGGTGCCGGCCTCCGGCACGCATGGCCGTCGACCGGGGCATCGAACCCCGGTCGACAGCTCTGGCACGGCCCTCATCTATTCATCACAAAAGAATCAAAAAACAACCATAAAATCATGTAAAAATCATCGAAAAGGCTTCACAAAGCATGTCAATTAAGCGACAATGGACGAGTGCCTGGGTAAACCCCGTCGAGCCGAAGGAGCGTCGCAATGATCGTCTGGACCGTCACGCTGGCCGCGCCCACCGTCGCGCGCTCCGATTCTGGCTGCACCTTCACCCTCGCGGCCGCCGCCTCCGACGCCGCCGAAGCAGCGCGCACGCTCGCGCTCGCTTACGGTGCGCCCGCCGGTAGCGCAGTCACCATCACCATCGACGGAAGCGTCATCGCTCGCGCCGTCATCGGCCATTCGGCCATCGGCCACCCCGACCCGACTCCCGTGCTCGACATCGCCGACGCCCTCGACGAACGGATCAGCGCATGACCGTAACCGACCAGACCGATCTCGACCGCTACCTCAGCGCCGACGAGTGCGCGCCCCCAGACGCCGACACTGAAACCCTGCTGCTGTGCGCGCTGCTGTTCTCCACCCGCGCCGCGGCCGCCGGCATCGTGGACCTGCTCACCACCGACGACTTCCACCAGCCACTCCACGCCGAATTGTTCGACGCCATCGCCGCACTGATGAGCACCGGCCAACCCCACGACCCCGCAATGGTCCTGGCCCACCTTGAGCGCCACGGCCAGCTCGCCAGTCACCACGGCCGCCGACTCGCCTACGCCCTGACCGCCGCCACCACCGCCGGTGCCGACCCCACCGCCGCGCCCTACTACGCCCATGCCGTCATCAGCGCCGCTTACCGCCGCAGCTTTCGCACCGCCGGAGCCGCCATCACCGAAGCCGCCGAAAACCTGCCCGAGCACGACCTGTTCGACCACATGGTCGCCATCGGTCGCACTCAACGCACCGCCACCCGCCGGCTCGAGCACGTTCGCGCCCGTATCGGCGCTACGCCTACCGTCGGAAACATCAAGTAGACATGGCGATGGGGGAGGGGAGCCTGCCTCCGCTCTGACAGTCCGACGCTCGCGAGGGGGAAACCATGACCGACAAGGAAAACCACGATCAGACACTCCGAGAGATATTCGCCCCACACGGCGAAGAAGCTCTCAAGAACCACATTGCCCAGAACATCCGCGCTGCCAACGCAATGGCAGGCAAGTTCGACATCGAAGACCCCTGCACAATCATCGACAGGCTCGAGGCCGGTGAAACGCTCGACGATCTGATCAACGAGCTCCTCCCGCACAGCGAGGACGCGGAGTGACCGCATCGGCCGCCGAATCCGAGGGCTACATCCCCGGAACCGACGTCCGAATCAACCTTCTCGGCATCACCGATGCACGCCTACTCGAACGCATCGAGGACCGAGCCTTCGCGGCTGGGATGTACGAGTTCGCGCAGGTCCCATCGCCCGAGAAGTTCACCGGCGATTTCCTGCGAGAGATCCACCGGCGCGGTTTGTATCGCGTGTACTCATGGGCCGGCCAGTACAAGACCGTGGCCACCACGCAGGGGAACCTTCCGATCACGCACTCGAGCCCGGAGGACGCCGCCACCGACGTCGAGGAACTGTTCGCCGACCTCGCCGACGAGAACAACCTGACCGGACTCGATCACCGCACCTTCGTCAGCCGCCTCGCCGACTACTGGGCACGCATGACGGAAATCCATCCCTTCCCCGACGGAAATTCTCGAAGCCAATTCGAGCTGTTCCGGCGCGTCGCCATCAAGGCCGGATGGGTGATCGACACCGATCGCGTCGATCTCGCTGCATTGTCCGCAGCCCGCTACGTCACCGCGGAGAGCGGAGACCCCAGACTGCTCGCCGATGTCCTCGCGCCCGCCGTCGTGCCGGCCACCGGCTACGCACCCATCGAGCCTGCGCCCGGCCGACCCGTTTTTTCCCTGGTCAGCCACCTGGCGATGATGCGCGACTACGACCGCGACCGCAGTGGCACCTACACCGCCACTGAGACATTTCGCGAGGTAACCCGAGAGCGATCCTTGAGCGGAGCCGAACTCGACAACGCTCACGCCCTGGTCCGCATCGGCCTGAACCTGGCCGAACGCACCGACTACGGCCCCGAACACGATGCCGCCGTACGCCGGATCCTCGAGGGCACCTCCACCCTCGCCGCCGAACGCGCCGCCGCAGCACTACCCGAGCCGAACCACCGCTACAAGGACCTGTTCGACCCCGCAGCAGGCAAAAACACCATGCGCTACGACACCGGAGCCCCGGTCAACGCCTTCGACGAGCGCGACCCCGCCCGGCTGCGCCGCCTCATCACCTGGGAGTTGGCACTACGAACCGCCGACTACCTCGCCCACCGCGAAATCACCGGTGACGGCAGCGAACTACACGCAAGTGTCATCCACCGTGAGCTGCACACCGACTTCATGCCGATCATCAGCGACACTCCCGCCTACACCAGCCCGGTGATCGCCGCCCCGGACGAGGACACCCTCACCGACCCCCACCAGCTCGGACGCCACATTGCCGCCATCCAGGAGGAAACCGAAGGCGTCCAGTCAGTCGCCGTCGTACTCATGACCGACCAGCTCGTCCACGACCGCCCCGACCGCACGATCGACTGGCGCACCATCGACCCCGAAGCGCTCCGTGCCGCCACCCACGCAGCGAACTACCACGACGATCCCCCCGAAGGCATCGAACCGGACCCTGCCCTCGAGGACGCCATGCGAGTTGCCGGCAGGGAAGCCTTCGCCGCCGAACTCGCCCGCGCCACCACCACTGAGCTCCCCGCCGCCGCCCCGGACCTCGGCACCGTCGACGCCGCGCAACGGTACGAGAGGCACTGGGATGTGCTGGCCCACCGCAGCTACGCCCTGCTGGAGAATTCCCCGGAACGCAACGAGACCTACGAGCCGCTGACCACCGCAATCCAGGCGGACGAGGAACCCCGTCACGCCACGTCGACCAGGACCGACGATGCCCCAGAGGAAGCGAAACCGAATCCCGCCGACGGCGAGCCGCACCGGAATCTCACGCATGCCGACGAGGTGGGGGAGGAGCAGGGCCCGCTCTCAACAGTGAAGGCCCTCCACGGACCACCGCAGGTGCACCACACACCACCACAACCGAACAGCCGACCTCCGGCCATGCATGAACACCAACCACCCACACCCGATCTGCACCTCGGGCCGCAGCTATAGGGCCTACGAGGCGTGAAGGTGTCGGGTAGCCGAGAGAGATACGTCAGCCGCGCGCAGTGGCACTCTGCGAATCTGCTCCACAGACCGCTCAACGAATACCGCAGCAGACAGAAATGAAGAAAAAACCGAATCAGTACGAGATCCGGCTACCGCCGACCTTCCAACGTGGAGAGCAGAACGAACTTCGTACTCATCAGATCGAACGCCTCCTCGCTGTCCCCGGCGACGAGAAGTTCCCGCTCACGGGCGTGCAGCGCCGCAATTGCGGTCTCGAGGTCATCGTCGGTCATCGCATCGGCGGCGTCGCCGATCGCTCGCGTCCTGTCCTCCACGCCGCCGAGAGTAGCCACGGTGTCGTCCGCTGCACGCACAGCCCGGCAACAGAAAGGCGATGGTCCCCGGCGGAGGGCGCCGGGGACCATCCTTCGACCCGTCAGGGAATCACTCACCTGTCGGGGAACTCGTGGGATTGCAGCGGTCACCGTAGCGGAAGGGCGTATCGGCACCAAACGGGTGAAGCGAGAGCGACCGGCAGGAGGAAGGAACTTTCGGAGTCAGTTCTCGACGGCCACGAGATCGGTCAGACGCGCCGGCCACGGATACGTGAGCGGGCTGTCGGCGTCGACCTCGATCATGGCCAGGCCGGTGTCCTCATCGATGTCCTTGACGGTGAACACGAACGTGCCGCGTGTGCTGACCTTCACCTGATCGCCAGGCTTCATGGTGGTGCTGTCTCCGATCGACACGACAGAACGGGACGTGTCGTTTTCCCAGTTCACACCACAATTTCAGCGAAGCTAAATGTTCTGGATCCTGGTGGGTCGCCGCGTCTGCGATCCGGCCGGCTCGCTCGCCTCCCGAGCCGGGTCGCGGCGGCTCCTGCGTCTGTCTGGGCGGGCCACTGCACCCCGGAGAACGGTGGCCCCGTATGGGGCGGAACGAGGATTTCCGCATCGCAGACGGGTGCACAGATAGGTGCGGTGTCCGGTCGCTCCCGGGGGGCGCAGGGCTGTCGCGCAGGTGCACGGTGTCCACCCACGACCACCCGGTGGGGTCCCAGTCGGTGGCCCGTGCGGGCACCGTTTCGGTGCGCGTTCGTAGGACACCACACCGCAGATTTTCGCACATGTGTTCGACTCGGGCGTTATGGTCGGTGGGCGGCAGGTCGACGGAGGGACGCGAGAGCGGACTTCGGGAAGCATCGGCCTGCCGCATCTTTCCGCAGGAAACCCAGCGTCGAGAGCGGGAGAACCTCCGATACCGGGCACCTTCGCACCGGCCTGCACACCCGCCTCGGCCGCGGTCCCTGCCGTCCATGAGGCGGGGGGGAAGTGGGTCCGCCGGCACCGTCCTGCCCCTCGAACGACCGGGGATCGACCAGGCTGCCACCCGCGTCCTCGCGACGATGACATCGCCGGTGACCACCGCGGCCCCCCGGTCCATGGTGGAGGGAGCAGTCGACGAGGTGCCCGGGGGCGCGGAAGCCTCCGGGAGGTGCGCCGACGGCAGGGGCCGATGTTCTGGTCGGAGCATCGATCCCCACCATTCGTAACGTACGTATCATGATACGTACGTTACGAATGGTGTTACGATGCTGGATACGGAACGTCATCGGGTCGGGAGGGCGAGGTCATGGCCGAGGAAGCCAGAGGGGGACGGCGCCGCGAATACGCCACCGACGCCGAGCGGGTACGGGCCTGGCGGCAGCGCCAGAAAGACAAGGCCCGCGCCC
>NZ_WVTE01000114.1:0-7281 GCF_009939605.1 Rhodococcus sp. YH1
CGCGCAAGACGATTGACCCGGGCATCGAACTCGCCGTAGGTGAGCGTCACACCCTCGAACACCAACGCCGGCGCGTCGGGAGCGCGCCGCACCTGCTCGTCGAACAGATCCACCAGCGTCGCCGGCCCCCCGACCGCACGAGCGGTCTCGTTCCACGCCTCGAGCACCCGCACCCGCTCGGCCACCTCGAGAATCTCGATATCCCCCAGAGCCACCGACGGATCCGCCACGACCGCCTCGAGCACCCGCACGAACCGCTCCGCGAACACCACGACGGTCGGCTCGTCGAACAGATCCGTGGCGTACGTGAGCACGCTCGTGATCCCCTCGGGGGCGCCGTCGTCGGCGTACCGGTCGGTGACCACGAGATGCAGGTCGAACTGCGAGGTCTGCAGGTCCGCGTCCACACCGGAGACGGTCAGTCCCGGCAGCTCGAGGCTCGTCGTCGCGAGGTTCTGGAACGACAGGCCCACCTGGAACAGCGGATGCCGCGCCGTCGACCGCTCCGGATTGAGCACCTCCACGAGCCGCTCGAACGGCACGTCGGCGTTCGCGAAGGCCTGCAGGTCCCGCTCCCGCGCCTGGTCGAGCAGGTCGGCGAAGGACTCGCCGGGCTCGACCCGGGTGCGGAAGACCAGCGTGTTGACGAACATGCCGATCAGATCGTCGAGTTCACGCTGACCGCGGCCGGCGATCGGCGTGCCGATCGCGATGTCGTCGGTGCCCGACAGCCGCGCGAGCAGCACCGCGAACGCGGCGTGGACGGCCATGAACAGCGTCGCCCCCCGGCCCCGCGCCAGCTCGACCAGCCGCCGGTGCAGGTCGGCGTCGATCGTGAAGTCGATCTTCCCGCCCGCGAAGGACTGCACGGCCGGTCGCGGCCGGTCGGTCGGCAGATCCAGCTGGTCCGGCAGATCCGCCAGGGCCTGCTTCCAGTACGTCACCTGCTTCGCAGCCACCGACGCCGGGTCGTTCTCGTCGCCGAGCACCCGCCGCTGCCACAGGGCGTAGTCGGCGAACTGCACCGGCAGCGGTGCCCAGTCCGGAGCGTTCCCGGTCGACCGGGCGACGTACGCCGCCACGAGATCGCGGGTGAGCGGCCCCATCGAGGAGCCGTCCGCCGAGATGTGGTGGACGACGAAGGCGACGATCATCTCGTCCTCGCCGACGGCGAACAACCGCACCCGGATCGGGGCCTCCGACGTCACGTCGAAGCCGGTGTAGGCCAGCTCGCGGATCCGATCGGCGACCTCGTCCCAGGTGGTGACGACCGGTGTCAGGTCCGGGACCACCGCCGTCACCGGCAGCACGACCTGGACCGCGCCGTCGTCGGTCTCCGGGTACGCCGTGCGCAGCACTTCGTGCCGGGTGAACACGTCCCGGATCGCGTCCTGCAGCGCCGCGACGTTCAACCGGCCCGACAGCCGCAGCGCCACCGGCAGGTTGTAGGCCGCCGACTCCGGGTCGAAGCGGTTGAGGAACCACATGCGCTGCTGGGCGAGCGAGAGCGGCACCCGTTCCGGCCGCGGCCCGGCCACCAGTGGCACGGACCCGCCGGATCCGGCGTGCTGCTCGACGTGCGCCGCGAGCGCCTCGACCGTCGAGGCGTCGAACAGCACCCGCACCGGCACCCGCGAATCCAGCGCCGCACCCAGGCGCGCCACCAGCTGCGTGGCGATCAGCGAGTTACCGCCGAGCGCGAAGAAGTCGTCGTCGAGACCGACCCGGTCCACGCCGAGGACCTCGGCGAAGATGCCCGCGACGATCTCCTCGATCGGAGTCGTCGGGGCCCGGAACTCCCGCGCGGCGAACGTCGGCGCGGGCAGCGCCTTGCGATCGAGCTTGCCCGAGGTGTTCAGCGGGAACTCCGCGAGCACCACGATCGCCGCGGGCACCATGTACGACGGCAGCGTCCGCGTCACGAACGCGATCACCTCGCCCGCGTCCACCTCGTGGCCCGGCGCGGGAACGACATAGCCGGCGAGCTGGTCGCCGGTCGGGGTCGGCACCACCAGCACCGCGGCCTGGTTCACCGACTCGTGCGCCAGCAACGCCGTCTCGATCTCGCCGAGCTCGATGCGCTGACCGCGGAACTTCACCTGGAAGTCGGTGCGGCCGATGTACTCGAGTTCCCCGGTTTCGTTCCAGGTGACCAGGTCGCCGGTGCGATACATCCGCTCCCCCGGCGCCCCGAACGGGTTCGCGACGAACCGGTCGGAGGTCAGGTCCGGGCGGCGGACGTAGCCGCGGGCCAGCTGCACGCCCGCCAGATACAGCTCACCCGGGACCCCGACCGGCACCGGCCGCAGCCGGCCGTCGAGGACCAGCACCCGCACGTTCCACTCCGGGACGCCGATCGGCACCACGTCGACCGGTCCGGTGGCCGGCGCCTGCCAGAAGGTGGCCGACACCGCCGCTTCGGTCGGGCCGTAGAGGTTGTCGATCGCGGCCGTGCTGATGCGCCGCACGCCCTCGATCGTCTCCGGCGGCAGGGCCTCGCCGATCACGAAGATGTGCCGCAGCGTGACACACGACTCCCGGTCGACGTGGGCGGCGAACACCGTGAGCATCGACGGCACGAAGTCGGTGATCGTCACCTTCTCGCGGGCGATGACGTCCGCGACGTACACCGGGTCGCGGTGGCCGTCGGGTGTCGCCACGACCAGCTTCGCCCCCACGCTCAGCGGCATGAAGAAGCCCCACAGCGACACGTCGAACGTCGTGGCCGTCTTCTGCAGGTAGACGTCCTGTGCCGTCATCTCGAACTCGTCGAGCATCCACGCCGTCTGGTTGACGATGGCGCGGTGCGTGACGGCGACGCCCTTGGGCCGGCCGGTCGAGCCGGACGTGAAGATGGCGTAGGCCGTGTTGTCCGGGCGCAGCGGCGCACGCCGGTCCCGGTCGGTGACGGGCGCGTCCGAGACCGCCGACAGATCCAGCTCGTCGACGAGGACGGCGTCGACGGTGAGCCCGTCGGGAACGGTGAACTCGTCGCGGGCGGTCGTGACGATGCACACCGGGTCGGCCGTGTCGAGGATGTGCCGGACACGGTCGACCGGGTGATCCGGATCGATCGGCACCCATGCGCCGCCGGCCTCGACGATCGCGTACATGCCCACCAGCAGGTCGAACGACCGCCGGATCGCCAGGCCCACCAGGGACTCCGGCCCCACCCCCTGCGAGATCAGGTGCCGCGCGAGGCGATTGACGCGGGCGCCGAATTCGGCGTACGTCAGCTCGGCACCCTCGTAGGCCAGCGCCACCGCATCCGGGGTGCGCCGGGCCTGCGCCTCGAACCGGGACAGGAGCAGTTCGGTGCCGTCGAGGGCGTGGTCCGAGTCGTTCCACCCGTGCAGGATCTGCTCGAGTTCGGCCGCGTCGAGCAGATCGACGTCGCCGACGGGCAGCGCCGGCTGCTGTGCGATCGCTTCGAGGACCCGCACGAACCGCGACAGCAGCGTCTCGACCTGCTGCACGTCGAACAGCCTGCGCTGGTAGCGCAGGTCGAGTTCCATGCCGGATCCGACATGGATGAACAGGCTCAGCGGGTAGTGGGTGGCGTCGTTCGTGCCGACGCCGGTGACCGACATGCCGTCGATCGACGCCGCCTGGTCGGCCAGGCCCTTCTCGTCGAGCGGGTAGGACTCGAACACCGTGAGGGTGTCGAACGCCACGGTCGGCCCGGCGACCCGCTGGATCTCGGTGAGACCCAGATGATGATGCTCGAGCAACTCGGCCTGCTCCTGTTGCAGGCGCTGCAGGAACCGCTCGATCGGCTCCTGCGGATCGAACGTCACCCGCACCGGCAGGGTGTTGATGAACAGGCCCACCATCGACTCCACGCCGGGCAGGTCCGCCGGCCGGCCCGACACGGTGGCGCCGAAGACGACGTCGTCGCGTCCGGTCGACCGGCCGAGCAGCACGCCCCACGCCGCCTGGACGAGGGTGTTGACGGTGACGCCGAGCCGGGCTGCGGCCGAGGCGATCTCGGCCGTGCGGGCGTCGTCGAGCAGCAGCCGCACGCGGTCGGCGCCCTCGGCGCCGGGGTGCCGGTCGGTCGCCGGGGCGAGCAGCGTCGGCTCCTCGAACCCGTCGAGCACCCGGGCCCACGTGGCGCGGGAGGCGTCGAGGTCACGCTCGGCGACCCACGCCAGGAACGACCGGTAGGAGCGGGCCCGCGGCAGCGGCGACGCATCCCCGCGGGTGGCGTACAGCATCATCATGTCCTGCATCAGCAGCGGCATCGACCAGCCGTCGATGAGGATGTGATGCACGGTCACGCCGAGCTGGTAGCGGCCGTCGCCGAGCGACGCGAGGACGAACCGGATCAGCGGCGCCTCGTCCATCGCGAACCGGCGCGCCTGCTCCTCCCGCCAGAACGGGACCGTCGCGCGCACGCCCTCGGCGGCGACGAGCTGCGACAGGTCGGCCTCACGCCACGGCACCCGCACGTCGGAGAGCACCACCTGCACCGGGGCACCGGCGGCGTCGGTGACGAACACCGTCCGCAGGTTCGGGTACCGGTCGAGCAGCGCCTGCGCCGCACCGCGCAGCCGCTGCGGATCGACCACGCCGTCGAGGTCGAGCACGGCCTGGATCGTGTAGACGTCCACGCTGGATTCGTCCATGAGGGCGTGGAACAGCAGGCCCGACTGCAGCGGGGACAGCGGCCATACGTCGGTCGCCGACGGGAAGCGCGCCTCCCACGCCTCGAGGTCCTGCTGGGTCACCGACACGAGCGGCACGTCCGACGGGGTCAGGCCGCCGGCGCCGGGCTCGCTCGCGTACCGGGCCAGCGCCGCGAGCGCGTCCACCCAGTAGGCGGCGAGGGACTCGATCTCGTCCGGGCCGAGAAGGCCGGTCGGGAAGGCGAATCCGGCCGCGAGCTGCGGTCCGTCCGCACCGTCGGACACGATCGCGTTGATGTCGACGACGGCGTTGGCGGGCATGTCCGCGTCGAGGGCGGCGTCGACCCCACCGAGCGCGTCCGTCGGAACCCAGCCGATCGCGGCGAGTTCCTCGGGCACGTCCGCGGCGGACACCCGGCCGAGGTAGTTGAAGCTCACCTGCGGCTGGGTGGTGTATGCGGACAGGATCTGCGAGCCGACCGGATCGAGGTGGCGCAGCAGGCCGTAGCCCATGCCCTTGTCCGGGATCGCCAGGAGCTGTTCCTTGACGGCCTTGACGGCGGATCCCATGGCGGTGCCGCCGGCGAAGGCGTCGTCGACGTCGATGCCGGTCAGGTCCACCCGCACGGGATGCGCGCTGGTGAACCAGCCGACGGTGCGGGACAGGTCCGCACCCGGCACGACCGACTCCTCGCGGCCGTGACCCTCGAACTTCAGCAGCGCGGACGTCGCGTCGACGCCGCGGTCGCGCCGCCACCGGGTCAGCGCCAGGCCGAGCGCGGCGATGAGCCCGTCGTTGACGCTGCCGTGGAACAGCGCGGGCACCGCGGTCAGCAGCGCCTCGGTGTCGGCCGCGGGGATGTTCACGTCGAGACGCTGCACGGTCGACGCGACGTCGACCGCCGGGTCGAACGCGCGGCCGCCGAGCAGCGGGTCCGGCCCGTCGAGCACCGACCGCCACAGCTCCAGCTCCGCCCGGCGTTCGGGCGCGCGCGCGGCGTCCACCAGACCGTGGGCCCAGCGGCGCAGCGACGTGCCGACCGGCGGCAGCGCGACGTCCTGTCCCGCCGCCACCTGGCCCCACGCGACGGCGAGGTCGGGCAGCAGGATTCGCCAGGAGACGCCGTCGACCACGAGATGGTGGGCGACGACGAGCAGCACGCCGGGGCGTTCGCCGGGTCCGAAGTCGAACCACACGAACCGCAGCACCCGTCCATCGGTGGGCGCGAGCCGGTCGAGCGCGGCGTCGAGCTCGCGCGACGCGACCGCGGTGAGCGCGGCGGCGTCGATGTCGGCGGGCACCTCGACGCGGGTGACGAGTTCGTCGGCGTCGACCGTGCCCGCGGCACGCACCCGCAGCACGGGAGCGCCGTCGGCGTCGTGCTCGAGGATCGACCGCAGCGCGTCGTGGTGGTCGACGACGGCGCCGATGGTGCGCACCAGCACGTCCCGGTCGATGTCCTTAGGCAGCGTCACCGCCACGGACTGGGAGAAGCGGTCGAACCCGCCACCCCAGCCGAGCACCTCGCGCATGATCGGCGTGAGCGGCACCTCGCCGACGCCGCCGCCGGGCAGTTCCTTCAGACCGCCGGGGCCCTCGCCCGCGGTGGTGCGGGTCGCGACCTCGGCGAGACCGGCGACCGACCGGCGCTCGAACACGTCACGCGGCGTGAACACGACGCCGCGGGCCTTGGCGCGCGAGACCAGCTGGATGGAGACGATGCTGTCGCCCCCGAGCGCGAAGAACGACTCGTCGACGCCGACCCGGTCGAGGCGCAGCACCTCGGCGAACACCTCGGCGATGATCTCCTCGAGATCATTGCTCGCGGCCCGGAATTCGCGCTCCTCGAGCTCCGGTTCGGGCAGCGCGTCGCGATCGAGCTTGCCGACGGGGGTCAGCGGGATCTTGTCGAGCACGACGAGCGCGGAGGGCACCATGTGCGCCGGCAGCGAGCGGCCGACGAACTCGGTCAGCGCGGCGGTGTCGATCGTCGCGCCCGCCTTCGGCAGCACGTAGGAGACGAGCACGGTGCCGCCGGAGGGCGTCGTGCGGCCCAGCGTGGCCGCGAACTCCACGGTCTCGTGGGACGTCAACGCCGAGTCGATCTCGCCGAGTTCGATGCGGAAACCGCGCACCTTGACCTGGAAGTCGCTGCGCCCGACGAACTCGAGTTCGAGCCGGTCGTCGTCCATGACGCGCCAGCGCACCATGTCGCCGGTGCGGTACATCCGCGCGCCGTCCGCCGTGAACGGATCGGCGACGAACCGTTCCGAGGTGAGCACCGTACGCCGGTGGTAGCCGCGGGCGAGGGCGGCACCCGACAGGTACAGCTCACCCGCGACACCCACGGGGACGGGCCGCAGCCGCGAGTCGAGAACGAGGGCGGTCGTGCCGCGCACGGGGCCGCCGATCGTGATCGGATCCCCGGGCCGCACGTGCGCATAGGTGGAGATGACCGTCGCCTCGGTCGGGCCGTAGCCGTTGAGCAGCGTGCGGCCGGGCGCCCACCGGTTCACCAGCTCCGGCGGCAGGGCCTCACCACCGACCACGACCACCTCGAGGCTGTCGAGGCCCTCGGGGTCGACGGTGCCGATCACCGCGGGGGTGATGATCGTGTGGGTGGGGCGTTCGGTGCGGAACAGTTCCGCGAGG
>NZ_WVTE01000115.1:0-7241 GCF_009939605.1 Rhodococcus sp. YH1
GCGCCCACAGGCGGCTGTTGACGTTGGCGATGGCGTCGACGTACTGGGCTTCGGTCCAGCCGCGGCGGTGCGCGGACATGGCAATGCTGACGCACTTCGCGTAGACCTTGCGCGCGTCGCGGGTGGTTACGCCGTCGCGGATGGTGTCGACTGCCCAGCCGGGCAGGGCGCGGTCGAGGGCCGGGGCGGGTTCCGGTGCCGGGGCGATGTCTGACAAGGGGGCTCCTTGTGTCGGGCGGCGCCCCACAAGGCCCACGCGCCACAGGCCGGAGAAACGCGGTCCCTTGCAGGGGTAACCGCGCGCGACCCTGTAGACTCACATCCCAGAGCAGCGGGATGTGTGGACGCTTGCGAGAGCGACGCATCTTCTTTTGTCAGGGACCCCCGGGGTGGTAGCCGGGGGTTCACTGCTTTTCAGGGGTAAGCGCAGGTGGTAGGGGCACCCCGGAACCGCAGTAACACCGCAGCCTACTGCCCCGCGCCGCCGTATCCGGGGCACCGCGCCGCACCCCGCCGGCCCCCGACCGTTTCCCGAGCATGCGGCGCTGCAACTACCGGTCGCCTAGGTGACCGGTACTTCCTCGGACTGCACAATTTCTGTGCAGTCGCAGGTCAGACGCCGAACCTGCCTGCGATGCGCTCGAGCAGCCCCCGCCGCTGCTGCTGCTCCACCGGTGCCGGGACAGGGGCCGGGACGGTAGGCGCCGGGACACGATCACTGCGGCCTGCCTCGAGCGCCGCCACCGTGCGCCGCAGGTCCCCAATCTGCTCGGCCCGTTCCCGGGCGATCGCCTCCGCCGCGGCCCGCTGTAGGCGCTCCCGCTCCGTCTCCCTCTGCTGCTCGACGAGCGCGGCCTCAAGCTCCCGCACCCGGGCCGCCAGCTGGTCAGCCGCGCTCACCTGCTCGGCATCCGCCCGGGCATGGCCGGGGCCAGGGTCGGGCGGGCTGGGCCTGTCCGGGGTGAACCCCGCAGCGAGCAGGCCCTCGAGCGGGATGCTCCACCCTTCCGGGGTGTGCTCGGCGCCGGGGATCCGGCCGGCGGCCAGGGCGCGTTGGATGGTGCTGCGGGAGACGGCGCAGCGGCGTGCGGCTTCGGCGGCCGACCACCGAGGCCGGCCCCCGTTGTCGGTGCTGGGGGAACTCATGGCCCTGATCCTGCCGGGTCGCCGTTCGGCAGGGATGACGGACACGCACTGCGTAGATTCCGCACCCCGCTCCGCACCGCTGGACGTCGCTGTGCGGCGCTGGACACCGCCCCTGGGCGTTTAGAACCCTTCGAAACCCAAGTTTGGGGTGTCCAGGTGGGCCGATTTTGGGGCGTGTAGAACACTTCCGAGCACTCCTCACAGCACATCTTGCGTGACACACGGAGGTTCGCGCGTACCCGGCAGGCCCGTAAGGGGCCCTATACGGCCCGTAGACGGATCTAACCCGCTCAGGCAAGGTTGATACCGGATCAGACTGTGACAAAAGCCCTGTGTGTTGCCGCTTTTTGAGCAAGAAGGCTATTTTGGGATATAGAAAAGCGCCGGGGCCCGTTGATCAGACGGACACCCGACGCCGCTCTAGTTCCCGCCTACAGGAACCACAGGTGATCGCTCAGCCATTGAGCGAGATCGAGAAAGGCTCTGGAGACGTTCCAGATGGTGGCACCCATCCGGACGTAATCCAGGGTCTTTCGCTTTTTGGGCGACTCGACCATGTCCCTGCTCACCTCCTGACCCGGGGATACGGCCCCGTACGGAGGCCGCATATCCGGCGGATCGGTGCCCCGAGGGACCGAAACCAGCAGGAAGCTTGGTTCAACGTTACAACGAGGTGCCCGACAGATCGCTGCGACGCGAAACCGGTTTACGCGATTTACGAATGAAACCGCAGGTCAGAGGGCGGTGTCCTGCGCGTCGCGCAGACGGAAATTGTGCGCCCTCGGCAGGTTCTTCCGGAGGTCTTCCAGATGTCCGACAGCCTCGGAGATCTACTCTGCTAAGGCTTCCCGGCGGCGTTCGGCCACAGCCGGCGGGCGTCCTGCTCGACGGCCCGCATCCGTTCCGTGGCGACGGTGAACGCGGTCAAAGCGTCCTCGAGGCCGGACAGAATGCGCAGCAGCGCCGCCTTCGTCGCCTCCGGCCCGAGGGGCCGCTCATCGTCGCCGAACAGCTGCACCGTGCTTGGGTCCAGATCCCCGTACCGGTCCCGGATGGATCCGGCGAGCAGCACGCTGCTGTCGGCGGCGTCCAGCAGTGTCTTGCACAGCATCGCGCCGCGGGTCGCGGAGTCGGGCTTGAAGTCGAGGCCGGCGAGGGGGTCGTCAGGTTCGGAGGGCGTGGTCATGCCCCTGATCGTGCCCGCTCAGCGCCCGTGCAGGACCGCGGACACGCCCGGGCAGGGATGAGGTCACCCCGGGGTGCCCGGGGTCCGGAAAACGGACGCTGTACGGGCCGTACAGACGCGAACACCCCCGGCCCGGGGTGAGGGGCTCGGGGGCGCCGGCAACGGGTCGCCTAGAAGTCGAGGTTCGGCGCCTGCCGCAGCGCCTCCTGCAGCGCATCCACCAGGGCGTGCGCCGTGTCCACGTCGAGCACGTGCCGGGTGCCGTACACCTCGATGCCGATGTGCTCCCGACTGAGGGCGGCGGCAGACACGTCGTGCGGGCCGCTCATGCGCGCCCCTCGAAGTACTCGCTCCACCCGGCGAGCCAGGCGCTTTCATACGCTGCGGCGTCGATCTCCCCCGGGGGCAGGGCGAACCACACCGGCCCGTCCTCGGCGCTCGAGGCGTCCCCGGTGTGCTCGCGGTCGACGGCGGCCGCGTACCCCGCGGCGTGCCCCCGCTCGTATGTGCTGCTCATGGCGTGTTCCTTCCGGTAGGGGTGCGTCAGGCGAGGCGGCTGTTCAGGTCGGCGAACATCTCCGCCGCAAGCTCGTGGGCGCGCTGGCAGTCCAGGGCGCGCTGCACCTGCGGCGCGTGCCACGTCGCCTTACCGGCGCCGGTGGGGATGCCGTCGCGCATGAGACCTGCGGCGATCGTGCGCAAGCTCATCCCGGCCGCAGCTTCGGTGATGATGCGGCGCAGCACCTCGTCCGGCACCTGCGTGGGCCTGCCCAGCTGCACGCCCTGCGCCTTTTTCACCGCCAGCGCCTCGCGGGTGCGCTGTCCGATCAAACGGCGCTCGAGCTGCGAGAACACCATGAGCATGCCTGCCTGTGCCTCCCCGGCGGGGGTAGTCATGTCCGCGGCCAGGTCGAGCGTCATGACCTGCCAGCCTTCGACCCGGGCGGTGTCGACCAGCACCGCGGCGTGGTGCACCGATCGGGAGAGTCGGTCGAGCTTGGCCGCGATGAGGATCGCGGCCTCCTTGCTGCGCACTGCGGCGAGTGCGGCGCGCAGGCCGGGCCGCTTGGACGGGGCCAGGCCGCCGGACACCCCGGCGTCTTCGTACCAGCCGACGATGGTCAGCCCGCGGCGCTGCGCTTCGGCTTCGATTGCGGCGCGCTGCGCTCCGAGGCCGAGGCCGGATTCGGCCTGCTCGGCGGTGGACACGCGCAGGTAGGCGACGGCGGTGCCGGCGGGCGCGGTGGCGGGGGTACGGCTGCGGCGGCCGGGGATTGCGGTGTTGCGGCGGGGTGCGGTCACGAGCAGCACTGTAACACTAACGCCCGACACCGTTACAACCCGTAACTGCCCGCTCCTGCCCGCGAGCCCCGGGCACTCGGGAAATGCAGAACACCCCCCGGGGTTCAGTACCTCGGGGGGTGTTCTGGTGCGCCGGGCCGATGACACGTGCCACCCCCACGGCCCGGCGCGGCCGCGGGCGACCTGCTCAAGCACCCGCGGCAGTCTCAGGAGGCGCCGGCGGCCGCATCCTCGATCGCCGACCGGTGCGCCCGCAGCCGCGCCACTAGGGAGGCGAGCACCCGTTCAGCCTTGCGGGTGTCGCCGTCCTCCACCGCCACCCACGCCTGTACGACGTCGGCGAGGGTGTCCTCGAGCACCTGCCACGCGGGGTGCACCTCGAGGCGGTCGAGCAACTGCGGCGTCCAGGCCGGGGCGCTCACGCGGCCTGCGGGCCGTCGAGGTCGCGCAGCACGTGCGGCCACGAGTCCCGGGCGGGGCCGCCCTCGAGCTGCACGCCGCAATCGACCTGCGCGAGCAGGATGGACAGCCAGCCGCGGGGGGTCTCCTCGCCCCACGGTTCGCCGTCGACGACGACCGCCCCGACCGTGCCCCCGTGGCCGATCACCACGTGGTTCTTGCGGTCGATCTCCGGGCCCCATGCCTTCGGGTTGACGCCCCATTCGCCAGCGGGCACCTTCGCGTCGAGGAGGCCGCGGATCGCCTGGTCACGGGCGGCGCCGTACTCGGCGAGGTGCTCGTTCATGCGCTGGATGGCGGCCTTGGCCTGCGCGAACGCTGCGGCGGCCTTGCCGAGCTCGACGGACTCGCGCCGCAGGGCGATTGCGTCCCGCTTCGCCTTCTCCCGGCGCTCGTATGCGGCGGCCAGGGCTGCGGCTTCGGCGCGGCGGGCGCGGCCGGTGTCGGCCAGCTGCTCGACCTCGAGGGCGGCGCGGGCTGCGGCGAGCTCGGCCGGGGCGACGGTCTCACCTGCGAGGATGCGCTCCTCGAGGGCGGCGAGACGCTGAGCGGCGGAACGGGTTTCAGGCATTGCGGGTGCTCCTTGCGATTGCGGTACGTGCGATCAGTGCGCCGACGGTGGGAAGGCCGTGCTCATCGAC
Source organism: Rhodococcus sp. YH1 (assembly GCF_009939605.1). Lineage (NCBI taxonomy): Bacteria > Bacillati > Actinomycetota > Actinomycetes > Mycobacteriales > Nocardiaceae > Rhodococcus > Rhodococcus sp. YH1. The sequence goes on from NZ_WVTE01000115.1 coordinate 4,735, forward strand.
GGCGTCGGGGTCGTAGCGGCCTGCGCGGCGGTCACGGCGGGTCTGGATCAGGGCCGCGACACTCGGGCCGGTGTCCTGCGGCGGCGCGTCGGGCGCTTCCTCAGCGGGGGCCGGCGCCGTGGCCGGGGGCAGGCGGAACCCTGAAAGCCCAGGGTGCGGGGCGTTTTCTGTCATGCGGGGTAGTCCTCAATGTCGGAGAAGGTGGGCAGGCCGACGCAGGCGGGGTCGGCGCCGGGCGGAACCGCGGACAGGCCGACCTGCCGGGCGTCCACGACGCTGCCGCGGATCGCGCCCATCAGTTCGGTGAGCGCGGCGCGGGTCTCGATCTCGGATTCGGCGAGTTCGTCGAGCTCCGGCTCGAGGCGCAGCACCTTGTCCGTGCCGATCGCGGCGACGGTGGCGAGGTGCCGGCCTTCGATGCGTTCGTCCCGCAGGGCCTGGATCAGCTGGTGCACGGCGAGGGCGGTGACGGCGTGCCAGCCGTCCGCGAGGCGGGCGCGGCGGGTAGCGGCGTCCATCTGCGCGGCCGCGGTGGCCTGCACCGGGGCGCGGTCGAAGCTGACACCTGCGAGTTCGGCGGCGCGGGTGACGGTGCCTGCGGCGCAGCCGAGACGGCGGGCGATCTCGTTGCGGCCGAGACCTTCGGCGTGGAGCTTGCGGACGGCCTCGGTGAGCAGCTGTGCCCGGGACGTCTTTTTTGGGGCCTGACCAGTCACGCGGCGGCTCGATTCGTGGCCTTGCGGAGGGCCCGGATGGCGGGGATGTGCTCGCCGGGCCAGTCGTTGCGGGGCCGCCCGTGGAGGCGCTGGATCGCCTGGGCGAAGCATCCGAGGCAGGCGGTGCGGCGGGCGCCGGTGGTGGTGCGGCTGTAGGCGCTGGGAGGCAGGTCGTGGCCACAGGTGGTGCAGGTGTGCCGGTCGGTCATGGGGTGCCCTCCTTGGGGGCGTCTTCCCTGGTCAGGGTTGCGATGCGGCCGATCACGACGTCGAGGGCGGCGGCGATGTCGGTGGTGGTGGCGGTGCCGTCGGCGATGTCGTCGCGGAGTGCGGCAATGGCCTGATCAGCGAGGGTGTGCAGCTGCTCGAGGAGGCGGTGCCGGCGGGCGGTGGCGGCGACGGTGCCGGGATGCGGGCTCATCGAGCCTGCGTGTCGACCACGCGGCTGTCCATCCATTCGCGCAGGTCGGCGACGGCGTAGCGGATGGTGCGGCCGTTGACGATCCGGTAGCGGGGGCCGCGCTGTTCGCTGCGGAGGCGTTCGAGGGTGTAGGCGCTGAACCCGGTGATGCGGGCGGCCTCGGCGGCGCTCACGTATTCGGGGGGTGCTGGTGTGTTCATGCCGGTGAATACTGGCAGGTTTCGTGTTGGCTGAATATGCAGAGTTACTGCGGCGCAACATGTTTCGGTCTACAGGGGGTGCGGCGCGGGTGCGGCGTTCGCATACGGCGTGTGCGGCGCGGGGTGCGGCACCGGCAGGAATCGGCCCTGTAGACGCCCGTGTGCGCCCCTGCCTGGAGGGGGTACCGCGGGGCTCCGGGCAGGGGCAAGCGTGCTCGTGCGGAACGAACAGCCGGGATTGTGTCGGGCCGCGCGTTAGGCGGCGCTACGCCACTTCGCGGCGAGCTTCGCGGCGACAGTACCGGCGTCGTGTCCGGCGGCGTGGAATCCCGCGAGGAAGACGCCCCACTCCGGGGTGTCCAGGGCTTCCGGGTCGTACCCTTCGGCGCGCAGGGCGTCATCGAAGGCGCGAAGCCATTGCAGGGCGGACGTATCCCTATGTGCCACCGATTCGGTGTCAGCCTCGGACGTATCCCTATGTGCCACGGTGCCGACTTCCGGATCCTGCGCGGGCGGCGCGGCGTCGGCTGTCTTGGCGGCGAGGGTGTCTTGGCGTTCGCTTCTCTCTTCCGGTTGGCACATAGGGGTACTTCCCCCGTTTATATGTGCCACGACCTCCACGGGCGGCAGACCATAGATCGCCGCCCTCCCCTTCCCCGGCTCCCCCCGCTTCCCCGCGGAGTACTTCACCAGCATCCCGCGCTCCGTCAGCTTGCCCAGCACCCTCGCCGCCCTGCGGTGCGGCATGCGCGCGCTCTCGGCCACGTCGCGGCCCGGGCAGGCGACGCGCAGCATCCCGCGTCGCTCGGTCTCGCTGATGACGTAGGTCATGACGGCGATCTCGTCGGCGCTGAGGTTGTCGGTGCGGGCATCGAGGCGGTCGGCCCAGGCGTAGGCGAGTTCGACGGCGTCGTCGGCGATCTCTTCGCGGGTGCGCATGCCGACGTTGTTCGCGTTGGCGACACCGGTTTCCCAGGCTTTGCGGAGCTGCCTGTATGCGGTGGGCATGGAGGCGGTGCGGCCGTCGCGGCGGGTCATGAGCTGCGCCCACAGGCGGCTGTTGACGTTGGCGATGGCGTCGACGTACTGGGCTTCGGTCCAGCCGCGGCGGTGCGCGGACATGGCAATGCTGACGCACTTCGCGTAGACCTTGCGCGCGTCGCGGGTGGT
>NZ_WVTE01000116.1:0-7137 GCF_009939605.1 Rhodococcus sp. YH1
CGGAGCGTCCACGACGGGGATCTTCGGCTGGTGGGTGCAGTACGCGCCCGGTTCGGCGCCTCCCGATCCGTGTGCGGCGGCCGTCACGCTGGCCCGACTGACCCTCGACCTCAGCAGTTGAGCCACGAGCGGACCCCCGCAGCTCGCTTTGACCTTGCGCCGCGCCGCCGGGTATCGTTGTGGGTCGTGTCCGGCATGCCCGGGCCGATCTGTGTGCCTATGCGAGGTAGTGCCGTGCGCGCGGTCTGTGGAATCACCGCAGGAGCGAGCCCCCGGCTGCCTGTGTGGGGGTACGCGACACGCCCGACCTCGTGTGCACACGAGGGTGTGGGTGCGGGGCAGCGGCTCTCTTGCCCCAACCGATGGATCCCTAATTTCAGAACAGCCAAGGTTGCTCGTGCGAGCAGTCTTCAGACAACGAGAAAGCCGGTAGATGCCAACCATCAATCAGCTGGTCCGTAAGGGCCGCCGCGACAAGGCCGCCAAGGTCAAGACCGCGGCCCTCAAGGGCAGCCCGCAGCGCCGCGGTGTGTGCACTCGCGTGTACACCACCACCCCGAAGAAGCCGAACTCGGCGCTCCGGAAGGTCGCCCGCGTGCGTCTGACCAGCTCCGTCGAGGTCACCGCCTACATCCCGGGTGAGGGTCACAACCTGCAGGAGCACTCGATGGTGCTCGTGCGCGGTGGTCGTGTGAAGGACCTCCCCGGTGTCCGCTACAAGATCATCCGCGGTTCGCTCGACACCCAGGGTGTCAAGAACCGCAAGCAGGCGCGCAGCCGCTACGGCGCGAAGAAGGAGAAGGGCTGATGCCACGTAAGGGTCCCGCTCCGAAGCGTCCCCTGATCGCCGACCCGGTCTACGGGTCGCCGCTCGTCACCCAGCTGGTCAACAAGATCCTGCTGGACGGCAAGAAGTCCACCGCCGAGCGCATCGTCTACGAGGCACTCGAGCGCGCGCGCGAGAAGACCGGCACCGATCCGGTCGTCACCCTCAAGCGCGCTCTGGACAACGTCAAGCCTGCCCTCGAGGTGCGCAGCCGCCGTGTCGGTGGCGCCACCTACCAGGTGCCGGTCGAGGTTCGTCCCGGTCGTTCGACCACCCTCGCCCTGCGGTGGCTGGTCACCTTCTCGCGTCAGCGTCGTGAGAAGACCATGGTCGAGCGCCTCGCGAACGAGCTCCTCGACGCCAGCAACGGTCTGGGTGCGTCCGTGAAGCGTCGCGAGGACACCCACAAGATGGCCGAGGCCAACAAGGCGTTCGCGCACTACCGCTGGTGAGTCGATGCCGGTCGGGAGGAACCGGTATTCCCGAAATCCTCCCGGCCGGCCGTTCGCACAACTGTGTCGGTCCCTGAAGGCCGGCTGAACATCCGAGAACACTGGTCCGCACCCTAGGACCGACACGAGCTACGAGCGGGGTTACCTGTGGCACAGGAAGTGCTGACCGACCTGAACAAGGTCCGCAACATCGGCATCATGGCGCACATCGATGCCGGCAAGACCACGACGACCGAGCGCATCCTCTTCTACACCGGTGTGAACTACAAGATCGGTGAGACCCACGACGGTGCCTCGACCACCGACTGGATGGAGCAGGAGAAGGAGCGGGGTATCACCATCACCTCCGCCGCCGTGACCTGCTTCTGGAACAAGAACCAGATCAACATCATCGACACCCCCGGCCACGTCGACTTCACGGTCGAGGTCGAGCGGTCGCTGCGCGTCCTCGACGGCGCGGTCGCCGTGTTCGACGGCAAGGAGGGCGTCGAGCCGCAGTCCGAGCAGGTCTGGCGGCAGGCCGCCAAGTACGACGTTCCGCGCATCTGCTTCGTCAACAAGATGGACAAGATGGGCGCGGACTTCTACTTCACGGTCCAGACCATCATCGACCGCCTCGGCGCCAAGCCGCTGGTCCTGCAGCTCCCGATCGGCGCGGAGGACGCGTTCGACGGCGTCGTCGACCTGGTCGAGATGAAGGCCATCACCTGGCGTGGCACCGTCGAGATCGGCGCCGAGCCGACCATCGAGGAGATCCCCGCGGAGCTGGCCGACAAGGTCGCCGAGTACCGCGAGAAGCTGCTCGAGACGGTCGCCGAGAGCGACGAAGAGCTCATGGAGAAGTACTTCGGTGGCGAGGAACTCACCGTCGCCGAGATCAAGGGCGCCATCCGGAAGCTGACCGTCTCCTCCGAGCTGTACCCGGTGCTGTGCGGTTCCGCGTTCAAGAACAAGGGCATCCAGCCCATGCTCGACGCGGTCATCGACTACCTGCCGAACCCGCTCGACATCGGCGAGGTCGAGGGCCACAAGCTCGGCGACGAGGAAGAGACCCTCACCCGCAAGCCGAGCAAGGAAGAGCCCTTCTCCGCGCTGGCGTTCAAGATCGCCGCGCACCCGTTCTTCGGCAAGCTGACCTTCGTGCGCGTCTACTCCGGCCGCATCGAGCCGGGTGCCCAGGTGCTCAACGCCACCAAGGGCAAGAAGGAGCGCATCGGCAAGCTGTTCCAGATGCACGCCAACAAGGAGAACCCGGTCGACGAGGCGGTGGCCGGCCACATCTACGCGATGATCGGCCTGAAGGACACCACGACCGGTGACACCCTGTGCGCGCAGGACGCCCCGATCGTGCTCGAGTCCATGACCTTCCCGGATCCGGTCATCCAGGTCTCCATCGAGCCGAAGACCAAGTCCGACCAGGAGAAGCTGGGCACCGCGATCCAGAAGCTGGCCGAGGAGGATCCCACCTTCTCCGTCGAGCTGGACGAGGAGACCGGCCAGACCGTCATCGGCGGCATGGGCGAGCTCCACCTCGACATCCTCGTCGACCGCATGCGTCGTGAGTTCAAGGTCGAGGCCAACGTCGGCAAGCCGCAGGTGGCGTACCGCGAGACCATCACCAAGAAGGTCGAGAAGCTCGAGTTCACGCACAAGAAGCAGACCGGTGGTTCCGGCCAGTTCGCGAAGGTCATCATCGCCCTCGAGCCCTTCGTGGGCGAGGACGGCGCGACCTACGAGTTCGAGAACAAGGTCACCGGCGGCCGCGTGCCCCGCGAGTACATCCCCTCGGTCGACGCCGGTGCGCAGGACGCGATGCAGTACGGCGTGCTCGCCGGGTACCCGCTGGTGAACGTCAAGGTCACCCTGCTCGACGGCGCGTACCACGACGTCGACTCGTCGGAAATGGCGTTCAAGATCGCCGGTTCGCAGGCCCTGAAGGAGGCCGCGCGCAAGGCTGCGCCGGTCATCCTCGAGCCGCTCATGGCTGTCGAGGTCACCACCCCCGAGGACTACATGGGTGAAGTGATCGGCGACCTCAACTCCCGCCGTGGCCAGATTCAGGCCATGGAGGAACGCAGTGGTGCCCGTGTCGTGAAGGCGCTGGTTCCGCTCTCGGAGATGTTCGGTTACATCGGTGACCTGCGGTCGAAGACCCAGGGTCGCGCGAACTTCTCCATGGTGTTCGATTCCTACGCTGAGGTTCCCGCGAACGTCTCGAAGGAAATCATCGCCAAGGCGACCGGCGAGTAACCTCGGTTCCGACCCGGTCGGCTGCACGACCAAGTAAGTAACAACCGCACTGCTGCATACTGCAAGCAACAACAGTCCAGGAGGACCCTCAAGTGGCGAAGGCGAAGTTCGAGCGGACCAAGCCGCACGTGAACATCGGCACCATCGGTCACGTCGACCACGGCAAGACCACTCTGACGGCGGCGATCACCAAGGTGCTGGCCGACAAGTACCCCGAGCTGAACCAGAGCTTCGCGTTCGACCAGATCGACAAGGCTCCGGAGGAGAAGGCTCGTGGTATCACGATCAACATCTCCCACGTCGAGTACCAGACCGAGAAGCGCCACTACGCGCACGTCGACGCTCCGGGTCACGCCGACTACATCAAGAACATGATCACCGGTGCGGCTCAGATGGACGGTGCGATCCTGGTCGTGGCCGCCACCGACGGCCCGATGCCGCAGACGCGTGAGCACGTGCTGCTCGCCCGTCAGGTCGGCGTGCCCTACATCCTCGTCGCGCTCAACAAGTCCGACATGGTCGACGACGAGGAAATCCTCGAGCTCGTCGAGATGGAGGTCCGTGAGCTCCTCGCTGCGCAGGACTTCGACGAGGAGGCTCCTGTCGTCAAGGTTTCGGCCCTGAAGGCACTCGAGGGTGACCCGAAGTGGACCGAGAGCATCCTCGAGCTCATGAGCGCCGTCGACGAGTCGATCCCGGACCCGGTCCGTGAGACCGAGAAGCCGTTCCTCATGCCCGTCGAGGACGTCTTCACCATCACCGGTCGTGGCACGGTCGTTACCGGCCGCATCGAGCGCGGTGTCATCAACGTGAACGAGGAAGTCGAGATCGTCGGTATCAAGCCGACCTCGACCAAGACCACGGTCACGGGCATCGAGATGTTCCGTAAGCTGCTCGACCAGGGCCAGGCCGGCGACAACGTCGGTCTGCTGGTCCGCGGCATCAAGCGCGAGGACGTCGAGCGTGGCCAGGTCGTCGTGAAGCCGGGCACCACCACCCCGCACACGGAGTTCGAGGGCCAGGCCTACATCCTCAACAAGGAGGAGGGTGGCCGCCACACCCCGTTCTTCAACAACTACCGTCCGCAGTTCTACTTCCGTACCACGGACGTGACGGGCGTTGTGACCCTCCCCGAGGGCACCGAGATGGTCATGCCGGGCGACAACACCGAGATGTCCGTCAAGCTGATCCAGCCGGTCGCCATGGACGAGGGCCTGCGCTTCGCGATCCGCGAGGGTGGCCGCACCGTCGGCGCCGGTCGCGTCACGAAGATCATCAAGTGAGCTAGTTCTCGCTGACGTCGAACGGCGTCCACCCTTCGGGGTGGGCGCCGTTCGGCGTTTCCGTCGCCGGGGAACGAGCGAATGTATCGTTCATCTCCGTACGCCGACGAAATGCCACGTTCGCTCGGCGGCCTACCCCTGTCCGCCGGATTCGGGGTGGGCCGGATCCAGGTGCAGCAGTACCTGCGTCGCCACGCGGGCCCCGCCCAGCGCCCGGGCGGCCCGCTCGGCGGTCTCCTCGGCGCGGGCGGTGAAGTCGGCGACGTCGATGTTCGGGTCCGCGTACACCGTGACCGACAGGGTCGGCAGATGGCGTTCCACCACGGCCCGGCTACGCGTGGCCCGCACACCGGGCAGGGCCGCAAGCTCACCGGCGACGCCGTCGGCCACCGGCCCGAGCTCCACGGCCAGGGTGGCCTCGGTGACCTCGTCGTAGAGCTGCACCCGCGACGTCCGGCGCCGGGAGAAGTTGACCGCCAGGAGCACGATCCCGATCGTCACCCCCACCGCGACGGCGGTCCACAACGCGCCCTCCCACCAGGACTGGTCCGGGATGTCGATGATGCGCGGCCGGTCCAGGCGGGCCAGCCATTCCCGGGCGAAGCGCACCTGCCACACCCAGGCCAGTGCGAAGGCCCCGGCGCCGAGGAGCGCGGCGCCCACGGCGAACGTGAGCATCCGGTTGACCAGGACGGTGCGCAGCTTCATCGCGCCGTCCTCGGCCGGTGCACCTGCACCACGAGAGCGATCGGCTCCGCGAGCAGAGCCAGATTCGGCGCCACCGCACCCCGGACCGCGGCGACCAGATCGGCGGTCGACTCCTCACCCGAGCCCACGACGCTGACGAGCGCGCGACGGCGATCGACGACGGTGCGGGCCGCGTACACACCGGGCAGTGTGGACGCGTGCGCGCTGCACATCCGGGCCAGGTCGGTCCGGCGCATCCACACCGTCGGGACCGGACCGGACACCTGCAGGGGCACGTGGGTGCGGCGCCGCGGCTTGACCGCCACCACTACGAGCACGACCCCCAGCAGCACGAGGACCGCAGCGACGGGTGCGATCCAGCTCTGCCAGTGCAGCCGGCCGAACCACTCGAAGGAGTTCCGCAGCCACGGCGCGCCCGCGTAGGTGCCGCGGACGATGAGCAGTTCCCGGGCGGCGGCGAACGCGAGCGCCAGAGCGCCCACGGCGATGAGCGCGGCCGCCGGGGCCGCGGCCGGGTGGGCCAGGGGCGGCAGCGGCGAAACGACCGGTACGGGGGCCCGGTACTCCGTCCGGGCGACGATGTCGGCCTCGGTGTACTCGACCGGCACCGCCGGCTCGCTGCGCTCGGCCGGCCCGGCGACGGACGTGGCCGCGACGAGCACGTTGAGTTCGTGCACCGGCAGGCCGGTCAGCTCGTGGAGCTGCCGGTCCACCGCGTCGTGCACACGCCGGGTCAGGGCGGCGGCGTCGTAGGGCCATTCCGCGGCGATGTACAGGTTGATCGCGACGGCGCCGCCGCCGGTGGTGACGTCGGCGCGGGGCAGGTCCCGCCCGGTGAACAGGCTCAGGCCACCGCGTTGACGAACCACACCGGGCACCTGGAGGGCGGCGGCCGCGGCGATCCGTTCGACGGCGCGGTCCTTGATGACCAGTTGGCCGCGGTGCCCGACGGGGTCGACCGTCTCGGTGGCGACCGCGTCGGCGCCGGCCTGGGCCGGCAGGGTCCTCGGGCCGGTGGGCGTGGGGTCAGCCACGGCCCCGGCTCCGCAGCAGAGCGCCCAGGTCGAGAAGCCCGTCCCGGTGGGCGCCGATCGCCATGCCGAGGGCGCCGAGCAGGATGCCGAACAGCAGGCCGCTGAAGCCCCCGAGGATGCCCGCGAGGGCCAGCAGCAGTCCCGCGAGGAGTCCGACGGCGGTGTTGCTGACAGGGGTGTGGTTCACTGGGTCACCTCACTGGTCGGGTGCTCGCCGTCGGGTGACGGGATCCGTATGTCTTCGATGGTCACGTCCACGGGGACGCCGAGCAGCGGCTCGAGCCGGGCGCGGACGGCGGCCGCCACGGCGTACAGGTCGGCCGGGTACTCGACGACGATGTGCACCGCGCACGTGTCGGAGCCGAGGCGGATCCCGGTGACGCGCCGGCCCGGCAGATAGGTCGCGACCTCGCCGAACGCTCCGCCGTGGAGGTCGGCGACGCCGGGCACGGTCCGGGCGGCGGCCGCGGCGAGTTCTGCGGGCTCGGCGGGGGTGGTCATTGGACGCGGGGTTTCAGGTCGTCGGCGACACCGGTGGTCTCGTCGAACAGCACGACGTCGAAGACGGTGATGTTGACCTCGGT
>NZ_WVTE01000117.1:0-7061 GCF_009939605.1 Rhodococcus sp. YH1
GTTCACTCGCCTCGAGGACCGGGCCCGTGACGGTCGGACTCGGCTCGGGATCCGGACTGTCTCCGGGATCCGGAACCGGAACAACGTCGCGCTGCACTATCGGAGGTGCAGGGACCGAGGACGACGACGGGGACGTCCTCTCCGGGACTACGCGGGGCGCAGAGACGAGGTCGTGCGGGATGACGGTCTCGTGTGAAGTGACGGCTTCGGGTGACGGGATGACCCGTTGGACAACGCGCTCTTCGAAGGGCAGGGACGTGGGCGCCGAACGAGGTGCACGCAGCGGTTCGGGGATCGGTGTGCTCGCAGGGCGAGGTTCTTCAGGCGGGGGTGTCTGCACCGACGGTAGGTCGAGTATGGGCTGCACCGTCTCGACCGCGGTGTCATCGGCTCGGATGTCGAGGCGAATGGGGCGACGGTGGGGTTCGGGTGTGGCGGGATGCTCGGTCGAGTCCGGAGCCGGAGCCGGAGCCGGTTCCGGCCCCGGGGTCGGAGGCGATGACGAACGTTCGAGGCACGGCGCCGATACTTCTGCCGCCGATCGCTGGACGGGACGGCGGAGTGGCTGCTCGCGCGGGGGAGGAAGCCGATCGATGCTCTGCCGTTCCACGTGCGGCGATTCGTGATGCGGGGGACGCGCCCGCGTCCGTTGCGGTTGCGGTTGCGGTTCGAGCTGGGGCTGCGGGCGTGGCTCGATGGATACTCGCTGTGCGACCTCGGGCTGCAGCACCGACGGTGGATCCACGGGCCGGTCCTGCACAACCTCCGCGGGGTCCGAATCCTGGTGGCCCGCGTGAGCAGAGAGAGGCAGGATCCGTCCCACCGGAAGCTCGTCGACCGGGAACGTCGAAACAGTAGGGAGTGCCCGTTCGTCGTCCGGTGGCGACGCAGTGACCATCTCGTCGATCTCGGTATGTGCACCGGGTACCTCGTTCGATACGGGCGACGAGTCGAGGTGACGAACGGGAGCAGGCGGCGGAGCCGTGTCGGTGGGGGTGGACGGCACGGCACCGACCCTTGCTCGCTGGAGGGAGCCCGGGGGCCGGTGGTGCCGCTGTGCGACGGTGTGGGGGGTTGGACCGTCGTGCCGGGACACCGGCGTAGACGTAGGGGCCGCGGTCAGCGACAACCACGGCACACCGGCGCCGACCGTCGGGAGCGGTTCGACGAGAGCCGGCGATCGGGAGGTTGTGAGCGTTCGAGTGAATCCGTCGAACTGTGTGGTCGACTCGATCGGTTCGACCACCCGCTGCACCGGGGGCAACGACAGCCGTTCGCGAGAGGTCCGCGAGGGGCGAACGTCCGGACGTTCGGGCGGTGTCCGGGCGGGTTCGGCCGACCGGCGCTGCCACGGCCATCGGATGGTCATCGCTCACCTCCTCGCGGATTCCGGCGCCAAGTTCCGGCTCAAGCGCACATACCGTTGCCGATCTGCGTGTTCGAGGTCGAGGATCGTGTCGAACGACCAATGCAGGTGATAGGCGATGTACGCGACCTCGGCGTGCAGACGTTCGGTCCCGTACGTCACGATTCCCCCAGGCGGCCCCCGGCGATGTCGACGGCGAAGTCGCATCCGCACTCCGGACAGGTGACGCCCGCCCGGGTGTGCCCGTCCTGATTGATCCGCCGATACAGATCCTGGAGGAAGGCGAGGTCGGACGCGAACATGTTCTCCACGATTCCGGCGTGCACGTCCTCGATGCCGCCGAGCCGGGACACGACCCGACTGATCAGCACCACCGTCAGATACGACGGATCCTCCCGCACCCGGTCGTCGCGTTGGGAGACGAGTTCGTCGCGGGCCGTCGCGAGGCGCATGACACCGTCGCGGTGGACGGTGCCTGCCGAATCGATGTAGCCACGGGGCAACAGGAAACCGAATTCCGTGCGCAGCGCTTCTCGGGTACCCGAAGTTTCTGCCGAACGGTCCGGCTCGTGCTCCACTGTCAGGGTGGAGGTGCTGGTTCTACGCACCGTCCACCTCGACGCGTTCGAAGGTCAGTACCAGTTTCTCCGTCATGACGCTGGTGTCGCCGGCCTTCATAGAGCTGACCTCAAGGCTCTTCGGCCAGGCATTGGTGAGTGTGTATCGCTTGACGGGCTGTCCTTCGTAGTCGTACACCACGATGGCGCCGCCCTTGCGAACGTCCTTCATCTTTCCCAGCTGAGAGTCCTTGATCCACTTGTCGAATCCGTGGTCCTCGGTGAGCGGCCGGGTGAGAGTGACCTCACCGGCCTTCCAACGTCCGGGAAGCTTCTTGACGAGGTACTTTCCGTCCTTCGCTTCGTTGGACTTGTACTCGATGACGTCCTGTTCCATTTTCAGGCCGGTCACCTCGGTGATGGCCTTGATCTGAAGCCCGTCGAACTCGAGTCCGAACGAGTGGCCTACCGAGCTGTCGAATTCCGGTAGAGGCATTGCGGTTCCTCACTGTTCGATACGTCGATCACTCGGCGACCAGGCTGGTGCCGCCGGAGAACTGGGACAGTCGGAAGATCACGAACTCGGCTGGCTTCACCGGGGCCACGCCGATCAGGCAGACCACTTCACCCGCATCGATTCCCTCGGCGGGGTTCGTCTCCTCGTCGCACTTGACGTAGAACGCCTCGTCGGGAGTGCTGCCGAACAGTGCGCCCTTACGCCACTCGTTGACGAGGAAGGCGCTGATCGTCCGGCGCAGCTTCGCCCACAACGCTTGATCGTTCGGCTCGAAGACGACCCAGTCCGTGCCGTTGAGGATGGATTCCTCGAGGTAGTTGAAGAGCCTGCGGATGTTGAGATAGCGCCAGGCCGGATCGGAGGACAGCGTGCGGGCTCCCCACACGCGGATCCCACGGCCGGGGAACGAGCGGATGCAGTTGATGCCTACAGGATTGAGCAGGTCGTGTTCGTTACGGGTGATCTGCGTCTGCAGGGAGACGACACCGCGCAGCACCTCGTTCGCGGGGGCCTTGTGTACACCTCGCGTGTCGTCGTTGCGCGCCCAGACGCCGGCGACGAAACCGGAAGGCGGGAGGTAAGTTCCACCGTCCGTGCTCACCCACGGCCAGTACAGGGTTGCGTACTTGGAGTCGTAGTTTGCCTTGTCGCTCTTCCACTCCTTGATCTGTTGCGCATTGAGGCCGGGCGGCGGGTCGAGGATCGCCATCCGGTCACCCATCAGCTCGCAGTGCGCGATCATGGCCTGCTGGACGGAGATGACGGTGTCGAGGTCGATCGCGCTGCGCTGGTAGGCGGTGACCAGATCAGGAACGCAGATCATGGTGATCTCGTCGATCGCCTCGAGACCGGAAAAACCGGTGCGTTCCGAGACGTCACCGACGTAGTCGTCGGTCGTGAGTTGAGCGGACGGCAGCAGCGCTGGTTGTGCGGGTGCCGCCAGCGTCACCTTCTTGCCGACGGCGAGTTCGTCGGAGGCCTGGGCGTTGGGGATCTGTTCGAGCTTGATCGTCCGGGATTGGCCGTTGACGACGGTCGCGGCATTCGTCTTGCCCCGTCCGGGCGTGACACCCGAATGCTCCTCGACGGTTTCACCGCCCCTGCGGACGACGAGCTTGAAGGTCCCGTCCGCGGGCTCTGCGTCACTCGGCACGACTTCTACTTCGATGCCGGATTCGGCTGCGGCCGGGTCGATCGCGAGCACACGGAAGTTGCCGAGAATGCCCTGCGGGGCAGCCTCGACGGGCTTGGGAGCTGACTTCGAACCGCTGTTGCCGTTGCTGTCGCCGATGCGAACGATGTACGCGTTGCCGCCACCGTTCTGGAAGTACGCATAGACCGACCGCGCGAGGCATGCGCCATCGACGAAACCGCCGAAGAGACCGGTGAACTGGGTCCAGTTGCTGACGAGGGTCGGTTCATTGAACGGCCCTTTCTCCGACAAACCGACAAAGGCAGCGACGGCGGTCCCGACGCCTTCGATCGGCCGGGACCCGGAGTCAACTTCCTCGACGTAGACCCCGGGCGACAGGTAGGTCGGCATGGCGCCTCCTCGGATGGCGTGCGGTGAGATGGTTTGATAGTGCACCGTTTCGGTGCATCGACGCAGACACGCTGGGACGGTCGGTCGGGTAGGGAGTGATGCGCGAAAGGGCACCTTCCGATTTCCGTGTTGGGTGACAACCGGGACCCGTGTGAGACTGCTAGATCATGCTCTGTGGTCAACTGGGTCGGATGTGGTTACTTGAAGTCGGCTTCAGCCACCAACTTTCCGATTGCCTGCCCAATTACCTGCTTCTGAGAATCGAAGCACGACTGCAATTCTGAATCCGATGGTCTAGGTGTGGCGTCCTTCCCTCTCCTATCGCCGATAGCTTCTTGTTCCGCTTTGACGTACCTCATGGTTCGTTCGAGCCAAGTTTTTTCTATGCGGGTGATCTGCGGTTCAATCCTTCGGTTGAATTGATCCTTCAGGACGGCGCGCCAGTCTCCTTTGAACTTGACCTTTTTTGAGGACTTTACCTTCCGGAATCTTTTTCCGGATCCTCCAATCTTGTCTCTAATCATACCCATAATATTCCTTATCGAGCGTATGAGCTTCAGGTCTCCGCGGCCGTCAAGGGTGGATCCGAACGTCTTGGTCTTAGCGGCTCCCGCATATATAAGTATCGTCGGCTGAAGTTTGTACCCGGTGTCCTCCTGCGTCACCTCCCCCGACTTCTTCAGGCCCATCATCGCGCGCCGGATAAAGGCGTCGGGAATGATGTGTTCAGCCTCCATCTTCCATTCCAAGACGGAATTTTTGCCTCGCAGGCTACTAATTTTCGCCCCGTAGGGTGCGATGGTACCTATTCCCGGTGCGTGAGCCCCGGGGCCTTCCAGTGGGTCTTTCATGTTTTCTCGGGCAAACGCCCGTATATCTTTCTGGACTTTCTCTGCACGCGCGGCCGAGGACTTCGCCTTATCGAATTGTTTACGTGTGGCTTTATCGAGTTTCAGGCGATTCACCTCGCTATCCTTGAATATTTCGTTAATTATCTGGATGTAATTATCCATTTCATTCTGAAACTGCTTTTCGAGTGTTCTTAGATCCGATCTCTTTGTGGCGTCTAGATGCTTGAATGCATGAGAGATCGGTTTGGGTGATGACGCCACGTAGAGATTTTTGGGCGCTCCGCTCTGGGTGTATAGAGTGTGTGTATTCCCATTCGACTTGGTCTGGAATTCGGAATGAAACTTGATACCTAGAAGATTCTTGCACTTTTCTCGAATTCGGTCCCCGATGGACTGTGTAGCGGATTTGATTCGACGTCGGGCTTTCCGGTACGTGCGCTTCGCCCATGTCTTGCCCGCTTCGTACTTCTTCTTCACCCATGCCTTGCCGGCCTCGTACTTCTTCTTCGCCCAAGCCTTGCCCTTGGCGTAGGCGGCCTTCGCCTTCGCCTTGACGCTCGCGGCCGCCTTCCCGAACTTGGACTTCTTCAGCCTGTCGAGGAACTTCTTGCCGTACTTGACCGCCTTGGCGATCAGCCAGTCCACCGCCTTGCCGACAGGGGTTTGGACCTTCTCGAGGATGCTCTTGATCTTGTCGGCGATTCCACCCAGACCGAGGAGGCTGGCCAGGCCGCTGATCAGCATCGGGACGGTTTTCGACAGCGTGCCCTCGATCAGAGCCGCCACCTTGCCGACTCCGCCGGCGGCAATCGACTCGACCGAGTCGAGGACGGAGTCGACGAAGTCCTTCAATCGCTGTGCATTGTCCACGAACCACATCACGGCGTCGTAGATCATCTTGCAGGCCTTGATGAACGCCGCCGCAGGATTGAGAAGCGAGATCAGCCACGTCACGCCGGCCATGATCACCTTGGTGATGACGAAGTCGCGGATGCGACTCATCACCTGTTCCTTCAGGTCCGAGATCTTCTGCGCGATGAACTTCCACAATCCCGGGACGCCCTCGGTGAGGATCATCTTGACGAAATCGACACCCTTCTCGATCGCGCTCATCGCCTTCTCGCCGACCACGTTGACGATCCGGGTTCTGATCGACGTCCACGTGAGGCCGAGAAGGGACAGCAGCAGACCGATGATGCCCTTCAGGTCGAACTTCTCGGGGATCTCGATGCCGGCTTCGGCGAGGGTACCGAACAACCAGCCCTGCAGACCCTTCTTCAAGTGCGTGAGTATGTTCGACATGAAGTTCTGGATGCCGGTCTTGACCGCGTTGACGAACTTCCCGAGGAAGTCCATCGGGTCCTTGATGATCTTCTCGACGGCGTTTGCGGCTCGGGTGAAGACGCCGAGCAGCATGTCCTTGAGTTTCTTCACCGTGTCGATAGCGCCGCCGATCGCCTCGGCGGCCTGGCCTGCGAATCCCTTGTTCTCCGCCTGAAGCTTCTTGATCTCCTCGTCGACCGCATTGCGTGCCTCGATGTACTTGTCCGCCAGATCGTCGACGAGCGACTCCTGCTTCTCGTCGACGGACTTCTCCAAATCTTCGAATTGCGAACCAATTTCCTTGGCGGCATCACCGGCCAGCTTCTGAAGGTTCTTGGGTTGCTCCGCGACGAGCTTCTGGACCTGTGCGCGCCCCTCGGACACCCGGGCCTTCGCACGTGCGAGTTCGGAGCCCACGAGATCGGCGATGCCGCCGATGACGTCCTCCATCCGCGACTCGTACAGCTTCTTCGATTCCAGGAACAGCGCGTTCGCCTCGGGCGGCATGTCCAGGAGCAGGTCCTTCAACCACAACGCGGACCCACCAGGACCGCCGTATCGCTTCGCCTTGTACGCAGCCATGCGGGCCTGGTGGTCGGCGACGAACGCTTCCTTGGCCTTCCTTTCACCTTCCTCGAACCGCTCGGACACGGTCTTGTCGAGACCGGTCAAGATCCCCTCGACGTCGGCCTTTGTCTTGTCGAAGATCTTCTTGATCTCGCCGGTGATCCGGCTTCGTTCCCCTTCGTCGGCGGACTTTGTGGCCTGTTTGCCCGCACCGGCGGCTTGCAGCGCACTGCCTTTCGAGGCGGTAATCGAACTCAATCCGGTCTTCGCCGTGGCATCGGCATCCGCAGTGGCGCCGGCGATGACCTGAGCTTCCTTCTCGCGCACAGCAGCGGGC
>NZ_WVTE01000118.1:0-7059 GCF_009939605.1 Rhodococcus sp. YH1
CACGTCGACGACCGCGACACCCACCTTCGTCGGCGTACCGGCCTCGGGTCCGGTGATGCTCATGAGCCCACCGACGGCCTGCACGAGCAGGTCGTAGCCCGGCAGTGCCGCTCCGTCCCCGCTCCCGAACCCGGTGACGGAGCAGTAGATCAGCCCCGGGTTCACGTCGAGCAGCTCGTCGTAGCCCAGGCCGAGCCGCTCCATGGTGCCCGCCCGGAAGTTCTCGACCACGATGTCCGCGCGCGCCACGAGCCGACGGGCCTCGGCGCGGCCGTCCTCCGACGCGAGGTCCAGGACCACGGAGGTCTTGTTGCGGTTCACCGAGTTGAAGTACGTAGCCGAGCCCTCGTCGTCGTAGGGCGGTCCCCACGCGCGGGTGTCGTCGCCGGTGCCGGGACGTTCGATCTTGACGACCTCGGCACCCATGTCCGCGAGCATCATCGTGGCGTAGGGGCCGGCGAGGACCCGGGTGAAGTCGGCGACGACGATGCCGTCGAGTGCGCCCCTGCTCATGCGATCGGCCTCCCGCCGCGAAGGTAGACGGTCGTGGTGTGGGTGAAGAACTCCCGTGCGGCCCGGCCCTGTTCCTTCGGGCCGTACCCGCTCTTCTTCGCGCCGCCGAACGGGACGTGCGGGTCGGCGCCGGCGGATTCGGAGTTGATGTGCAGGATGCCCACGTCCAGGTCGTCGAGTGCCCCGAGGGCGCGGGTGAGGTCCTGGGTGAACACCGCCGCCGACAAGCCGTACTCGCTGTCGTCGGCGAGCGCGAACGCCGTCTCGGCGTCGGCCGCCCGGCACACGGCCAGTACGGGCCCGAACAGTTCCTCGCGCCACACGTCGAGCCGGGTGCCGGGCAGCTCGAGCACGGTGGGCGGTACGTAGAACCCGGCCGCCAGTTCACCGTCCTCGTAGGGCCGGCCCCCGCACAACACGCGGGCACCCTGGCGTACCGCCTCGTCGACCCCCGCCCGGATCGACGCCCGCGCCGCGGCGTCGACCACCGGACCCATGTGGACGTCCTCGTCCAAGGGATTGCCGACGGTCCACTTCCCGATCCGGGCGACGAGTTCACCGACGAACTCGTCGGCGACGTCGTCGGTGACGATGAGCCGGGAGGTCGCCGTGCACTTCTGCCCCGACGACCGGAACGCGCCGAGCAGCACCTGTTCGGCGGCGAGATCGAGGTCCGCGTCGCCGAGCACCACCGCCGCGTTCTTGCCGCCCATCTCCGCCTGCACCGGCACCCCCCGGGCGGCTCCCGCCGCCGCGAGGCTCCGGCCCACCGCCGTGGAACCGGTGAAGGTCAGCGCGTCGACACCCGGATGGTCGGCAATGCCGGCGCCGACCGCCCGGCCACCGATGACGAGGTTGAGCACCCCCGGCGGCAGGCCGGCGTCGGCGAGGGCCTGCATCAGCCGCATGGCCAGCAGCGGCACGGTGCCCGCCGGCTTCCAGACCACGGTGTTGCCGTAGGTCAGTGCCGGGGCGATCTTCCAGGCGGGGATGGCGATGGGGAAGTTGAAGGGGGTGATGACCCCGACCACGCCGACGGGCTTGCGCGCGACCAGGATCTGCTCACCGCGGCGGGGGGAGGCGAACATCTCGCCGGCCTCCCGGTCGCCCTCGCCGCCGTAGAAGCGCAGGATCTGGGCCGCGCGGAGCACCTCGGCGACGCCCTCGCCGCGCGTCTTGCCCTCCTCCCGGGCAAGTTCCGCGCCCCACTGCGACGCGGACGATTCGACGACGGCAGCCGCCCGGGCGAGGACGGCACCGCGCTCGTGCGCCGGGGTTCTCGCCCATGGCCGGGCCGCGGCGCGCGCGGCGGCCACGGCCCGGTCGACGTCGTCGCCCGTGGCCGCACGACCGCGGGCCACGGTGACGTCCGGCTCGGCGGGGCTGATGCTCGCCAGGGCCTCGGCCCCGCCGTCGAACCACTCGCCGTCGATGTAGTGCTGCAGCAGAACGGGTGTCGTCATCGTGTGTCCCTTCGACGCTTCGACGGTGCGGGTCAGCGGAATGCGGCGTGACCGGTCAGGGCGCGGCCGATCGAGAGCAGGTGCATCTCGCTGGTGCCCTCGTAGGTCAGCACCGACTCGAGGTTGTTGGCGTGCCGCAGCGGCGAGTACTCGAGGGTGATGCCGCTGGCGCCGAGAATGGTCCGGCATTCGCGGGCGATGGCCAATGCCTCGCGCACGTTGTTGAGTTTGCCGAGGCTGATCTGCTCGGGGGTGACACCGGACTCGTCCTTGAGGCGGCCGAGGTGCAGTGCGAGCAGGAAGCCCTTGCCGAGCTCGAGCGTCATGTCGGCCAGCTTCTCCTGGGTGAGCTGGTAGGCGGCGAGCGGGCGGTCGAAGACCTCCCGGGAGGCGGCGTAGTCCAACGCGGTCTCGAGGCTGTTCCGGGCCGCGCCGAGCGCGCCGAACACGATGCCGAAACGGGCCTCGTTGAGGCACGACAGGGGAGCCCCGAGGCCGCGGGCGAGGGGAAGCTCGGCCGAGCCCGGCAGGCGCACGTTGTCGAGGACCAGCTCGGAGGTCACCGAAGCCCGCAGCGACAGCTTGCGGTGAATCCTGTTGGCGGTGAAGCCGGGTGTGTCGGTGGGAACCAGGAACCCGCGGACACCCTCGTCGGTCTGGGCCCACACCGTGGCGACGTCCGCGAGATTGCCGTTGGTGATCCACATCTTGGTGCCGGTGAGGATCCAGTCCGAACCGTCCCGGCGGGCGCGGGTGCGCATTCCCGCAGGGTTGGACCCGAAGTCGGGTTCCGTCAGGCCGAAGCACCCGATGGCGTCTCCGGAGGCCAGGCGGGGCAGCCATTCCTGCTTCTGTTCGTCGGATCCGTAGCGGTGGATGGAGAACATCGACAGCGAACCCTGCACCGAGACGAAGCTGCGGAATCCGCTGTCGCCGGCCTCGAGTTCCAGGCAGGCCAGGCCGTAGCTGACGGCGTTGGTGCCGGCGCAGCCGTACCCGTCCAGGTGCATGCCGAGGACGCCGAGGGCGCCGAACTCCTTCGCCACTTCCTTGGGCAGCGTCGCGGATTCGAACCAGTCGCCGACCTCGGGGACGAGCCGGGTCTCGACGAAGCGGCGGACGGTGGCGGCGATGTCGCGTTCGTCGGCATCGAGCAGTGTGTCGGCGCCGAGGAGTTCGAGCGGTCGCAGCGGACCGGTCGTGCGGGCGGGTGCGGTGGTGGTCATGTGCTGGTCCTCGCGGAGTAGGGAGCGGTGGTGGTCAGAGGGCGGCGAACGCGTCGCGCAGCACCGAGAACGCCTCGGTGAGCAGCTCGTCGGAGATCGACAGCGGCGCCAGGAAACGGAGCACGTTCCCGAACGTGCCGGCGGTCAGGGTGAGGACCCCGTGGGCCTGGCAGTACCGGACGATCTCCGCGACGGCCTCGCGGTTGGGAGTGGTCGTACCGGGCTCGACGAGTTCGACGGCGATCATGGCGCCGCGTCCGCGGACGTCGCCGACGACGGGGTGGTGGGTGCCGATGTCGCGCAGTTCCCGCAGCATCAGCGCGCCGATTTCCTGAGCCCGGTCGAGCAGATGCTCCGCTTCGATCGTCTCGAACACCCCGAGGGCCGCCGCGCACGCCGCGGGGTTGCCACTGTAGGTGCCGCCGATGCCGCCCGGGTGGGCGCGATCCATGATCTCGGCCCGGCCGGTGACGGCCGCGAGCGGAAGCCCGCCGGCGAGTCCCTTCGCCGTGAC
Organism: Rhodococcus sp. YH1; assembly: GCF_009939605.1. NCBI lineage: Bacteria > Bacillati > Actinomycetota > Actinomycetes > Mycobacteriales > Nocardiaceae > Rhodococcus > Rhodococcus sp. YH1. Next base: position 3,717 of record NZ_WVTE01000118.1, read on the forward strand.
GATCAGATCCGGCACCAGGCCTTCGTGCTCGCAGGCGAACCATGCTCCGGTGCGGGCGATGCCGGTCTGCACCTCGTCGGCGACGACGAGGATGCCGCGGTCCCGGCAGAAATCGGCGACGCGGCGGAGGAATCCGTCGGCGGGGACGATGAACCCGCCTTCGCCCTGAATGGGTTCGACGACGACGCACGCCACCTGGTCCGCGCCGATCTGGGCGTCGACGAGCAGCCGGAACTGCTCGAACGCCTCGTCCGCGGCGCGGTCGGGCCCGCTCGGCCACCGGTAGGGGTAGGCCATCGGCGCGCGGTAGACCTCCGGGGCGAACGGACCGAAGGAGTGCTTGTAGGGCTGGTTCTTCGCCGTCATGGTCATCGTCATCAGCGTCCGGCCGTGGAAGGCGTGGTCGAACGTGACCACGGCGGAACGACCGGTCGCCGCGCGGGCGTACTTCACGGCGTTCTCGACGGCCTCGCTGCCGGTGTTGAACAGTGCCGTGCGCTTGGCGTGGGTTCCGGGGGTCAGCCGGTTGAGCACCTCGGCAACCTCGATGTACGGCTCGTACGGCGTGGCGAGGAAGCAGGTGTGGGTGAACTGCTGCAGCTGCGCGGTGGCGCGTTCGACGACGCGCGGCGCGGAGTTGCCGACGGTGGTGACGGCGATGCCGGAACCGAGGTCGATGAAGGAGTTCCCGTCCACGTCGACGAGCACACCCCCGCCGCCCGCCGCCGCGTAGATCTCGGCGCCACTGGCCAGGCCCGCCGGCAGCGCGGCGGCACGGCGCTGCGCCAGCTCGCGGGACCGGGGGCCCGGGATTTCCGTCACGATGCGGCGTGCCTGCTCGAGTCCGGGCCCGCCCCGTACGAGTTCCACTGCGGTCATGTCCTTCTCCCTCCGTCGGTTTCCTCGAACTGTAGGGGCGAGAACGCCGGTCACTCATGGACCGGAAGTACAAGTTCCGCCGCATACATGGACATCGAGTACATGTCCGTCTCCAGGGGTCGCCCGCAGACTGGCGGCACACCACGGCCCACACCGGGTGATCGAAAGGACACGCCGATGACCACCGATACCGCCACCACGCATCGACACGAACCGCTGCCCACCGACGTCGCCGGGGCCGCGCGGCACCTCGCCGGGTCACGCGGGGAGCATCCGGCCCTCCTGTTCGTCGAGCGCGCTGCCCGCGACGGCGTCGCCGACGCCGTCATGAGGTGGCCGGGCCGCGATCCGTCGCTGTCCGACTCCGTCCACACCTTCGAACACTTCGGGCTGCGGATCGACGATCACGAACACCTGACGGGGGACGGCGAGGATCGCCGGGTGCATCGGTTCGCGTTCGTCACGCCCCCGGAGTGGGGGCCGGGTTCGCCTTGCCGGGTAGCGGCGGTCGTCGACGCCCATGCGCAGGGCCGCACCGTCGTCGACCGGTACGCCCGCCTCGCCGTCGTCGCCGATGTGGACGTGCGGGACATCGCCCTGGTCCGGGCCGCCGGCCGCTTCGCCCGCCAGGCCGGTCTGATCATGTCGGAGCGGTACATCGTCGATACCCTCTGCCGGCATCCAGGATTCGTCGAGGCCCTCGTCGCCTGCTTCGCCGCGCGCTTCGACCCGGACCGGCGCGACCGGGACGTCGCCGCCGAGCGGGCGGAGCGGGCGCTCGCCGCGCGGCGCGGCGCGGCGGAAAGCCTCGACGAGGACCGCATCCTGCGCAGCCTGGAGTCGTTCGTCACCGCCACCGTGCGCACCAACTGGTACCAGCGCGACGAACACGGCGCACCGAAATCGCACGGCGCATTCATGCTCGATTCCGGACGTCTCGCCGATCCAGGGCCCGTCGTCCCCCACCGCGAGATCTTCGTCCACTCGGACGACATGGAGGGCATCCACGTGCGGAGCGGCACCGTCGCCCGCGGCGGTGTGCGATTCTCGGACCGCCCGGAGGACTACCGCACCGAGGTACTCGGCCTGATGAAGACCCAGGTGGTGAAGAACGCTCCCATCGTCCCCGTCGGCGCCAAGGGCGCGTTCGTGCGGCGAAACCCGGATATCTCTCCGGCCCAGGCCTATTCGACGTTCATCCGGGGAATGCTCGATCTCGTCGACAATATCGTCGACGGGAAGATCGTGCACCCGGACCGTACGGTCGTCCACGGTGGGGACGACGGATATCTGGTGGTGGCCGCGGACAAGGGCACCGCCGCGTTCTCCGACCTGGCGAACTCCATCGCAGCGGAGTACGACTACTGGCTCGGCGACGCCTTCGCCTCCGGAGGATCCAGCGGATACGACCACAAGGCCATGGGCATCACCGCGCGCGGCGCGTGGGTCGCGGTTCGCGAGCACTTCGCCGACCTCGGTGTCGACGTGGACACCACCGAGGTGACGGCGGTGGGGATCGGAGACATGTCCGGCGACGTCTTCGGCAACGGGATGCTGCTCTCCCCGCACCTGCGCCTCGTCGGCGCGTTCGACCACCGCCACATCTTCCTCGACCCGGACCCGGACCCGGCCCGCGCCTACGCGGAGCGCCGCCGGCTGTTCGAGCGTCCCGGATCGAGCTGGGACGATGTCGACCGCGACGTCCTCTCGCCCGGCGGAGGGGTGTGGCCTCGCTCCGCGAAGTCCGTCACCGTCCCGGAACCCGCACGGCGCCTGCTCGGTCTGCCGCACCCCACCACCACCCCGAGCGAATTGATCAAGGCGCTGCTGACCGCACCGGTGGACCTGCTCTGGAACGGCGGCGTCGGCACCTACGTCAAGGCCACCTCCGAAAGTCACACGGATGCAGCCGATCCGGGTAACGACGACGTCCGCGTCGATGCCTCCCAGCTCCGCTGCCGCGTCGTCGGCGAGGGCGGCAACCTCGGTTTCACGCAGCGGGCACGCATCGAGTTCTCGGCGGCGGGTGGCCGCATCAACGCGGACTTCATCGACAACGCGGCCGGCGTCGCCACCTCCGACGCCGAGGTGAACCTGAAGATCGCCCTCGAATCCGCCCGGCGCAGCGGACGTCTGACACTCGAGGAACGCAACCGCCTGCTCGGCGACGCCCGTGACGAGGTGGCCCGCACGGTGTTGCGCACGAGCCGGGACCAGTCGGTGGCGCTCGGGCTCGCCGTCTCGCGCGCGGCCCGGCTCCTCGGCCGGCACGAGCGGCTCATCAGCCACCTCGAGACCGGTGACGGGATCCGCCGCAGCACCGAGGTACTGCCCACGGTGCAGGAGCTGGCCGCGCGGGCCGGGGCCGGCCGCGGGCTGACCAGGCCGGAGATCGCGGTGCTGCTCGCGCGGTCGAAGAACGTCGTGTGCCGGGACCTGCTCGAGTCGGATGTGCCCGACGACC
>NZ_WVTE01000119.1:0-7049 GCF_009939605.1 Rhodococcus sp. YH1
ACGGCAGCCTCGGCATCCGCAAGTTCTTCGAATCCCCCTACCGGCCCGGGCAGAAGGTCACCGTCGACGAGTACTACCGGTGGGTGTTCGAGAACAGCGTGCCCGGCCTGCCGAAGGCCGCGGCCGAGTTGTTCTTGCCCGCGGAGGATTCCGGCTGGCGGGTGCGGACCCGCACGCGGGCGGTGCGGGTGGTGCGGCGGGTCGGCACCCGCCCGGTCGGCTCCGCCGTCGACTTCACCCGTGCGGTACGCACCGAGCTGTCCGACCCGCTGACCCCCGTCCTCGCCACCGGCTCCGCGGCGAGTGCGGTGCTCGGTTCGCCGCTCGACGCCGTGCTCGTGGGATCGGTGTTGCTGCTCAACGCCGCGATCTCGGCCGCCCAGCGCCTGCGTGCCGAGCGACTTCTGAAAAGGCTTCTGGCGGTGCAGGATCCGCCCGCGCGCCGCGTCGCCGGACCACGCGGCGGCAGGCGATACGTCGGAGTCCCCGCGGCCCGGCTGCGTCCCGGGCACGTCGTCGAGGTCCGTCCCGGCGAGGTCGTGCCCGCGGACGGGCGCATCCTCCACGCCGACGGGGTCGAGGTCGACGAGTCGGCACTGACCGGGGAGTCGCTCCCGGTCGTCAAGCAGAGCGACTCGACGCCGGGGGCCCCGCTGGCCGAACGCGCCTGCATGCTCTACGCGGGCACCACCGTGCTCACCGGCACCGCGGTGACGGTCGTGACGGCGGTGGGCGGGGCCACCGAGACCCGTCGCGCCACCGCGATGGCGCCCGCGCGGGTCCGGGAGGTGGGCCTGCAGGCACGGCTGAGCACCCTCACCCGCCGGGCGCTGCCCGTCAGCCTCGGCGGCGGCGTCCTCGTCGCCGCGCTGGGCCTGCTCCGCGGCACCGGGGTCCGCGCGGCGGTGACCAGCGGGGTCGCGGTCACCGTCGCGGCCGTGCCGGAAGGGCTGACGCTCGTGGCCACCCTCGCGCAGGTCGCGTCCGCCCGCCGGCTCACCAAGCGCTCGACCCTCGTGCGGGCGCCCCGCTCGATCGAGGCCCTCAGCCGGGTCGACGTCGTCTGCTTCGACAAGACGGGCACACTCAGCGAGAACCGCCTGCGGGTCGCGGCGGTCGAACCCGCCCCCGGCTTCACCCGGGAGGACGTGCTGGCCTGCGCCGCCCGCACCGGCATTCCGGCAAACGGGGGACCACCCGAGCACGCCACCGACGTCGCGATCGTCGAGTCCGCGCACGCCGCCGCCGTCGCGGACCGGGCCGCCGAACGGACGGCCCACCTGCCGTTCCGGTCCGGCCGGGCCTACGCGGCTGCGATCGCCGGAAACCACCTCGCGGTCAAGGGTGCGCCGGAGATGATGCTCGGCGCCTACGGCGACGACCATCCCGACGTCCGCGAGCGGGTGCACGCCCTGGCCGCCGACGGACTGCGGGTCATCGCCGTGGGACAGCGCGACCTGACCGATGCCGAAACCGCTGGGGCGGCAGACGATCCCGACGCCCTCGCGGAGCTGTCCGGAAACGGGCTGCGGCACGTCGGCCTCATCGGGCTGTCCGACACACCGCGGGCCGACGCGGCCGGACTGCTGCCCGCGCTGCTCGAGCAGGGCGTCGCCGTCCGGCTCGTCACCGGCGACCATCCGGTGACCGCCGTCGCGATCGCCGGCGAACTGGGCCTGCCCGTCACGGCGGATCAGGTGCTCAGCGGTGCCGAATGGGACGGACTCTCGCACACCGAACGGGAACGAGCCGTGGAGGAGCGCCTCGTCTTCGCCCGGATGTCCCCCGAGCACAAGGTGCAGATCGTGCAGGCCCTCGAGCACACCGGACACGTGTGCGCCATGGTCGGTGACGGCGCCAACGACGCCGCCGCGATCCGGGCCGCGAGCGTCGGCATCGGCGTGGCCTCCCGCGGCAGCGACCCCGCGCGCGGCGCGGCCGACGTCGTGCTGCTCGAGGGCCGCGTCGCGGGCCTGCTCGACGCGCTCGACGAGGGCCGCGTGCTGTGGCAGCGAGTCCAGGCCGCCGTGTCGGTCCTGCTCGGCGGCAACGCGGGCGAGGTCGCCTTCGCGCTGCTCGGTAGCCTGATCACCGGCCGCTCGCCGCTCAATGCCCGCCAGCTGCTGCTGGTGAACATGCTCACCGACGCGCTGCCCGCGGCGGCCCTCGCCGTCAGCACCCCCCGCACCGACGGCTCCGGCCCCGCGCCCCGGCCCGACGAGTCCGTGCTGCTGCACGCCATGGCCGCCCGCGGCGCCACGACCGCGGCCGCGGCCACCGCGGCGTGGGCGATGGCCAGGGTCACGGGCTCGAACCCGCGCGCGTCGACCGTGGCGCTCGTCGCGCTCGTCGGCGCTCAGCTCGGGCAGACACTGCTCGAGTCCCGCAGCCCCCTCGTCGTCGCCACCGTCCTCGGCTCGCTCGCCGCCATGGCCGCACTGATCAGCACGCCGGGGGTCAGCGGGCTGCTGGGCTGCGTGCCGGTCGGTCCGGTCGGATGGACGCAGGCACTCGGGTGCGCTGTGGCGGCCACCGTGGCCGCCGCCGTCGCACCGACCGCCGCGCTCCGGCTGCCGGCGATCGGGGAGGTGGTGACATCGGTGCTCGAGTCCCGGGATGCCGGTGGCGCTTCCGGGAAAACGTCGGCGCCGACCGCTCGGCTCTCGCCGACATCGGGACTACAGTAGGGGCGAGTCCGACCGTCACGGCCGCCGTGCCCCGGGAACGACGGCTCCTCGAGGCGCCGAGCTCGCCGCAGACCCCCGCGCCACCGTCCCGCCGAGACCCCGCGCACGCTGGCGACCAAAGCAGAGCAGGACGTGCCATGCAGCTACTGGACACCACCGGCCACCTGGTCACCCGCACCGCGTACGCCACCACCAGCGCCGCGGGAGCCGTCGGCGGCGCCGCTGTCGGCGGGCTCGTCGGCAGCGTGCGCGGTGCGCTCGACGGCGCCCGCTCCGGTGTGAGCAGCGGCTCCGGCTCCACCCCGGCGGCGGCGCTGACCCTCGCGGCGCTCGGGCTCACCGGGCTCGTGGAATGGCCGGTCGTCGTCGCCGTCGGCGGAGGCGCGCTCGCCGTCCGGCTCCTCGCGCCCCGCCCCGGCCCGGTGCGTCCCGGCGCGACCGCCGCCGCCCCCGGGGCGGTCACCGCACCCGCACCGACGGCGCAGCCGGCACGGAAGACTCCCCCCGTGGCGACGAGCTAGTTCGGCCGGTGGTGTCAGTCGTCGACCACGACCACCACGCCGGCGCGCATCAACACGGCGTACAGCTCGCACAGCGGGGGAGTGAGCAGCCGGACCACGGCGCCGACCACCGCATCCGGGCCCACGGCGGCCATCGGGTTCGACATGCCCCCGACGGTAGGGACGTCAGGTGAACCGAAGTTGACGAGCGAGGAAAGAATGGCCGACGAACAGTCCTTCTGGGAATCCCACCGAACGATGGCGCGGCTCGCCCGCGACGCCGAACGCTTCGCCGTGCACCTGCCCCTCGTCGGCCGAGTCGGGATCCCACGGCCCGACCAGCTCGCCTACTTCGCCGGGCTGGCGGCGCTGGTAGCGCTGGATCTGATCGAGTGGCCGGTGGCGGTGGCCATCGCCGCGGGCCAGGTGGTGGTTACCGAGCACAACCACCGCGGTGCCGCGGCCTCGATGCACCGCCCCGGGACGCCGACCGCCGCCGGCGCAGGCACGGCGACGACGTCCGCGGAGGCGACGACCTGACTCGTCACGGGGTGCACACGAGCGTGAATCCCGCGCCGATCCCGCCCCGGGCGTCCAGGTCCTCGATGATCCGGTCGGCCCGCTGGTACACCGCGAAGCGCACGTCGTTCGGCCGGTATCCGACCGCGAGGCCGAGCCACTCGTGGGTGTCGGTGCGGGCCAGCGGGCCGCCGGAGTCGCCCTGCTGCATCACGAGCCACGAGTTGACCGAGTTCGGGTTCACCAGCACGTCGCGGGTGCCGGCGACGTCCAGCGTGTCGACGAGCGGGGCGGGCCCGCACGCGATCCCGGTCGTGTGCCCGGCCGCGCAGTGCCTGCCGATGTCCTGGTCGCCGTCCGGCAGCGAGCCGATCGACTCGAGCACCACGACCTCGCCGTCGGCGTCCGGCGCCGAGGTGTTCGAGCCGCGTACCCTCGTCTCGTCGAGCTGGAGCACCGCATAGTCCGGCACCGCGTCGGTCGGTATTCCGAGCCAGTCCACCGACCCGGGGCTGTGGACGGAGGTCTCGGTGCCGACAGGCCCGCGGCTCTGCTCGCCGGCCTTCCACACGGCGGCCGAGCCGGTCTGCCGGCAGTGGCCGGCGGTGATGGCGACGAGCCGCCCTGCGCGGTCGTGGCCGACCGCGGCGACCGAGCACCAACCCGGCGCGGGATCGGCGGCGGTGAAGGTGATGCCGTCGCCCGGGCGCAGCACGATCCGATCGTCCGGCACGTGCGCGGCCGCACCCGGAGCCGGGGCGAGCAGCGCAGCCGCGCAGGCCGCCACGACGGGAAGGGCGCGTCCCATGCCTTCTCCGATCTCGATCCGCGTTCCGCAGGGCCCGGGAACGGTCGGCGGTGGTCCCGACCGGAACACCGGCCGGCGCAACCGAAATCGGCACCTTACCAGCGTTCCCGGACGTCGGCGCGGCGCACCGGTCGAGATGGCGACGGGGTGGGGGCCCGCGGGTCGCTCGGGGCGCCGCTCCGATGAGGCGGCGCACTGTGGGTGCCCCCGGTCAGACTCGAACTGACACTGTACGGGTTTTGAATCCGTTTCCTCTGCCAATTGGGATACGGGGGCGTCGTGCGGAGACCACTGTAGAAGATCGGTAACTGCCGTCGACCACCGGTACCCTTCTAACGTTCCACCCCCCTCCGCGGGGGCCGCCCGAGCGACAGGAGATGGCCGACGATGACAGCCGCCCCGCACGAGAATCCCGCTCAGCCGCGGCGCGTCGTAGTGGCCGAGGACGAGGCGCTGATCAGGCTCGATCTGGTGGAGATGCTCCGCGAGGAAGGCTACGAGGTCGTCGGTGAGGCCGGCGACGGGCAGCGGGCGGTCGAGCTGGCGGAGGAGCTGAAGCCCGACCTGGTCATCATGGACGTGAAGATGCCCCGGCGCGACGGCATCGACGCCGCCTCGGAGATCGCCGCCCGCCGCATCGCGCCTGTGGTCATCCTCACGGCGTTCAGTCAGCGCGAACTTGTCGAACGTGCCCGGGACGCCGGCGCCATGGCGTATCTCGTCAAGCCGTTCTCCAAGTCCGATCTCGTTCCAGCCATCGAAGTGGCGGCGAGCCGGTTCGCGGAGATCCGTGAACTCGAGCGCGAGGTGGCGGGGCTGACCGAGCGGTTCGAGACCCGCAAGCTCGTCGACCGAGCCAAGGGCCTGCTCATGGACAAGCATGCGATGACGGAGCCGGAGGCGTTCCGCTGGATCCAGCGGGCGGCAATGGATCGGCGCACCACGATGAAGCACGTCGCCGAGGTGGTCATCGAGACGCTGGGTGGTGCCGCGGCGGGATGACGGAGCTCCCCGTCACCCCGGCGTTAATTCTTCGATAACGGTCGCGTCACAAGGATTTCGCCCGGGTTCACGGACGGCGCGGGGCGGATAGGTTTCTGGCCACGTCCCGGTGACGCATCCGGGACGGTGTGCATGCCGATCGAAGGAGAGTTGGATGGCCAGACGGACCTTCGTCCGCGCCGCTGCGGTGTTCGGAGCAGCGTCTCTCGCCCTCGCGGGTTGTAGCTCGGACAGCGACGATTCCGCCGCGGGCGGTTCCGGTGACAGCGCGGCGTCCGCGACGACCGTGACCACCGACTGCGAACCCGCGCAGGCGACCGCCGGTGCCACGCCGGTGACGACCCCGCTGAAGATCGGCACCCTGCTTCCCGAGACCGGCAGCCTCGCCTTCCTCGGGCCCCCGGAGGTGGCGGCGGTGCGGCTCGCGGTGGACGACGTGAACGCCGCCGGCGGTGTGCTGAGCCAGCCGGTGGAGCTGATCACCGGCGACTCGGGCGACACCACGACCGACACCGCGAACTCCACGGTGGACCGGGAACTCGCGGCGGGAACGCAGGTGATCGTGGGGGCGGCCTCGTCGTCGGTGTCGCTGAAGGTGCTCGACAAGATCGCCAGCGCCGGGGTGGTGATGTTCTCGCCGGCGAACACCTCCGACCAGTTCGTCTGCTATCCCGACAAGGGGCTGTACTTCCGCACCGCCCCCACCGACGTGCTGCAGGCGCAGGCCCTGGCGCAGCTGATCTCGGACGACGGTGCCCAGCGGGTGTCGATCATCGCGCTCAACGACCCGTACGGCACCGGCCTGGCCACCAACACCCAGAACAACCTCGTCGAGGCCGGCGTGCCGGAGGACCAGGTCCAGAAGATCATCTACGACCCCAACGCGCAGTCGTTCAACGCCGAGGTCGACCAGATCAAGAACTTCGGCCCCGACGCCGTGGCGATCATCGGGTTCGAGGAGTCCGCGAAGATCCTCACCCGCATGCACGAGGTGGGTATCGGGCCGTCCGACGGCATGCTCGTCTACGGCGTGGACGGAAACATGGGCAACGCCCTCGGTGAGGCCGTCGCGCCCGGGCTGGTCGACACGATGCGCGGCACCACTCCGCTCACGGACGTCGGCCCGGACTTCCAGAATCGGCTCAAGGTCATCGATCCCGCGCTGATCGACTTCAACTATGCCGGCGAATCGTACGACGCCGTGGTGATCTCGGCGCTCGCCGCGGAACAGGCCGGCTCCACCGCCGGGGTGGACATCGCCGCGAACATCAACAGCGTCACCAAGGACGGCACGACGTGCACCAGCTACCAGCAGTGCCTGGATCTGCTGCGCGGGGGCCAGGACATCGACTACGACGGTGTCACCGGCCGGCTCAACTTCACCGACGCCGGCGAGCCCGGCATCGGGTCCTACGGGCACCTGGTGTTCGGGCCGGACAACAGGCTCACCACCGAGGACTACATCGTGGTCGGTGAAGCCCCCACGCGGGCGCGGCAGACACGTCGATCGGGTCGTCGTCGCGGACCGCCACC